>JAJRUI010000134.1 GCA_024277875.1 Deferrisomatales bacterium | reverse complement strand
GGCTCCGGTGGGCCGGGCTGAACCGCACGGGCTTCATCTCCACCAGACGCACCGGCACCGCCAGCCGGGCCAGCTGCCAGGCCGCCTCGCACCCGGCGAGCCCGCCGCCGATCACGGTCACCCCGCCCGCCGGGAGATCCCCTTCCACTTTATCCTCCAATATCCGGCCGCGACCCGGCACCGCCCGCGGACCTGCCGCCCCCGGACGCCGGCCACACCCACAGGACGTCCTCCCGGAGCATCTCCGAAAACCGGCCGCCCCGGCGGTGCAAGGCCTCCCATTCGGCGCCAGTGTAGACAAGCAGGTCGGCCGGCACCGGCAGGTCCTCGGTCCGCCACGACGAACCCCGCCGTTCGAACGGCTCCCCAGTGCGCTCCACGACGGCCACCAGGTCGAGATCGCTTCCAGGCCCCCAGTCCCCGCGGGCGTAGGAGCCGAAACACCCCAGGCGGACCAGTTCCGGATGCCGCCGGGCCTCCCCGGCACACCACTGCCGCAGGGCGGCCAGCACGCACTCGCGGTCAGGCCATTTGAGAACGGACGAACGCAATGATCTCACGGGCATAGTCCACCGCAGGACCGCTCTGGAGCGGTCCATAGTGCTCCGCCGGGGCCCCTTCCGGGTGTCCGTTGGGGTACCGGGTCGGAATGTAATGGCCATCCAGCACCTTGGCTCGGTCCACCAGGTCCCCGGGCACCTCCACCGGGAGTTCCCTCAGAATCCGGGCCACCACGTGCCCCCACGCCTCCTGGCCGTGGTACAGGTGCAGCGCTTTGGCCGCCTTTTCCGCGGCCTGTTGGGCGATGAAACAGGCCCACTCGTGACGGCCGGCCGACGCGGCCGAAACCGCCATCTCCACATCCATCTCCGCCTGGGTCAGCCAATCCTCGGCCCGGTTCGGCACGGCATGCTCCCCCTTTCTCCACCCGGTACTCCCTCGCAGGCGCACGGTAACATTTCCGGCGACACCCTGTATACACGACGACCTCGGAGCAGGACCCGGCCCGGTTGACGACCCTTGTGGAAACCGCAATACTTCCCGGACAGTCCACGCCCCCACCCCGAGAGGAGCCCGCCATGAACCGGACGGTGTTGGCGCTCTGGATCGCCGCCACCCTCGCCAGCCCGGCTTTCGCCGGGGGGCCTCTGTTCGTGGACGTGACCGACGCGGCCGGGGTCGGGGACACCGGCAACGGCAAGGGCGTCGCGTTCGCCGACATCGACAACGACGGCGACTGGGATCTGTACGTTTCCAACAAGGGAGGAGCCAACCGGCTGTACCGGAACGACGGCGGCGGCACGTTCACCGACATCACGGCCGAGGCCGGGGACAACCTCGGGGACGCGGGTTTCTGCATGGGCTCGGTGTTCTTCGACTACGACAACGACGGGTGGGTGGACCTGTACCTTCCCAAGGGCGGCCGGTACGAGATCGAGGCGAACCGGTTGCTCAAGAACGTGAACGGCCGGTTCGTGGACGTGACCGAAACCGCCGGGGTCGGGTCCAAGGCGTTCACCTACGCCGCGGCCGCCGCGGACTACGACAACGACGGGTACCTGGACCTGTACCTGGCCAACTACGGGGTCGGGGCCCAGAACCAGCTCCTGCGCAACAACGGGGACGGCACGTTCACCGACGTGACCGACCGGGCCGGGGTCGGCGATCGGTCGTGGTCGTGGATGGCGGTGTGGGGCGACGTGAACGGCGACGGCCGCCCGGACCTGTACGTGGTGAACGGGCGCTACCCGGCCGGGGAGCCCAACCGCCTGTACGTAAACAACGGGGACGGCACGTTCCGGGACGCGAGCCGGGAGGCCGGGGTCGCGGACGGCAACTGGGGCCTGGGCGCCGCGTTCGCCGACGTGGACGGCGACGGCGACCTGGCCCTGTTCGTCTCGAACTACGTCGGACCCACCGCCCTGTACCTGCACGACGGTACGGGCCGGTTCACCGAGGCTGCCGGCCGGGCGGGGCTGGCCGACGAAGGCTGGGGCAAGGGCCCGGCGTTCGGCGACATCGACCACGACGGCGACCTGGACCTGTACGAAGGCGACTGCAAGGTGGCCAACCAGCTCTACCGGAACGACGGCGGCGCCGCGTTCACCAACGTGGCCGGCGACAACCCGGCCGTGCGGTGCGAGGCCGTCCGCACCAAGGGCACCGCGTTCGCGGACGTGGACGGCGACGGGGACCTGGACCTGTACGTGGTGAACTGGGGCGTCGAAAACCGCCTGCTCCGGAACACCACGGACGACGGGAACTGGTTGAAGATCCGCCTGACCGGGACGGTGTCGAACCGGATGGCCGTGGGCGCCCGGGTGTGGGTGCGGGACGGTCCCCGGCTCGCGGCCGTGGCCGACCTCCAGACGTCCTCCGGGTTCTGCGCACAGCCGCCCCAGGAACTCCACTTCGGGCTGGATGCGGGCCGCACCTACACCGTGGAGGTGCGTTTCCCCAGCGGTGCCCGGAAAGTGGTCGAGGACGTACGGCCCGGCCAGGTGCTGACGATCGAGGAACCGGGTGGGCTGGCGGCCCGCTGATCCCGGCCCGGACGAAACGCTGGAGAAGGCTGTTGGGGAACAGCCTTCTTCTTTTTTGGCCGGGCGGGCGCAACGGAGCGGACCGGGCCGTGACGCGTGGGGCCTGTTCGTGCTCTCGGCCGGGGTGCTGGGGTACGAACTCCTGCTGATGCGGGTGTTCTCGGTGCTCATGTGGTACCACTTAGCCAGCCTGGCGATCGCCCTGGCCCTGCTCGGCCTGGGCACGGGCGGAGTGCTGGCCGGGCTGTGGCCCGGCTTGCGCCGGGACCCGTGGCCGGCCCGGGGCGCGGTGGCGTTCGGGGCAGGGGTGTTGGGGTTCCTCGGTTTCCTCGCCGCGGTCCGGGCCGATCCGGACCTGGCCCGGACCACCCTGGCCCCGTTCCACCAGCCGTTCTACCAGCCGTTCGCCCAGGCTGGAGCCGCCCGTCCCGGGTGGGAACTGGCGGTGCGCCTGGCCGGGCTGGCGGTGCTCGCAGGGCTGCCGTTCCTCGGAGCCGGGGTATCGACAGCAGGGGTGCTGGCGCGCCACGGCCCCGGGCTTCACCGGGCATACGCAGCCGTCTTCCTGGGATCGGCCGCGGGCGCGGCAGGCGCGCCCGTGGTCCTGGCTTTCGTGAGCGCGCCCGCCGCCCTGGGGCTCTCTGCAGCGGTGGGCTTTTCGGCGACGGCGTTGCTGGGCGGCAGACGGCTCGGCCGCGCAGGGCTCGCCCTGGCCGTATTGGCCGTATTCATCACCACGTGGGCCCAGGCGACGGGCGGGGCCGAGGTCCCGCTGGCCCGCGGCCAGTACCAGAAGGACCTGCTCGCGGTACGGTGGAGCCCGGTGGGGCGGGTGGCCGCCTATCTCCTGCCCCCCGGCGACCGTACCCGCCCGTTCGGCCTCTCCCGGACCTACCGAGGCCCCGTGCCCGCCCAGGTCGGGCTGGTGGTGGACGATTCGGGCTACACCAACCTGTTCGAGGGAAGCGCGGCCCGGGGCAACCCCGACTACTTCCGGGCCAACCTGGTGGCGCTGGCGTGGCACCTGCGGCCGGGTGCCCGCTCCCTGCTGGTGGGGCCGGGCGGGGGCAAGGACCTGTGGGTGGCCCTGTCGTTCCCCCGGGGCCGGGTACACGCGGTGGAGATCAATCCCCAGGTGGTCGAGATGGTGCAGGAGGTGTTCGGACAGTTCACAGGCCGGCCGTACGCGGAGCCGGCCGTGACCCTCACGGTGGCGGACGCCCGGGGAGTGGTGGCCCGGGATCCGGACCGGTACGACGTGATCGAGGCGTCGGCCGTGTTCGGCCGGCTGCCACCGGCCGCGGGCGCCTTTTCCCTGTCCGAGGATCTCCTGCACACCCGGGAGTCGTTCCGTGCTTACTGGGACCATCTGACCGCCCGGGGCATCCTGTCGGTCACCCTGTTCGCGTACGAGAACCGGGCCCTGCGCCTGGCCGCCCTGGCCAGGGACCTCCTGGACCGCGCCGGGGTTGCCCGGCCGGCCGACCACGTGCGGGTGGTGGCCGACCGGGGCCTCGCGAACCTGCTCGTGTCCCGGGCGCCGTTCGGCCCGGACGACGACCGACTCCGGGCCCTGGTGTCCCGGTACCGGTTCCGGTTCCTGTATCCGCCCCCGGACGGGCCAACGACCCTTTCCCGCCTGCTGGACGGCCGCTCGCTGGAACGGGAACTGGCCCGGACCGAAGCCGACCTGGCTCCACCCACCGACGACCGGCCGTTTTTCTACTACACCCTCCGGCCACGGGACCTGCTGGGCGGCGGCAGCGCCGGCCGGGACGGGTTCGACAACCGGGGAGCCCGGATCCTGCAGGCGGCCCTGGCCGTGGTGGGCGGTCTGACCCTGCTCGGCTTGCTGGTGCCGCCCGCGCTGGCGGGCAAGGGCCCCGGACCCGTGGCGCCAGCGGCCCTGGTCTACGCCGGGCTGTTGGGCGCAGGCTACATGCTGCTCGAGATCGGGGTCCTGAAGCGGTTCACCCTGTTCCTGGGGCATCCCGTGTACGCAGCCTCGGCGACCCTGTGCGGGTTCCTCCTGGGGAGCGGGCTGGGCGCTGCCTGGGCGGCCCGGTGGACCCCGTCCCGCAGCCGGCTCCTTGCGGTGCTGGCCGCCGCGGTCGTGCTGGGACTCGGGATGGCGGTGGGCGTGCCGCGCTGGGTTCCGGCGTTCCCCGATTGGCCCACGGCCGTCCGCTGGGCCACGGCGGCAGGAGTCGTTTTTCCCCTGGCGTTCGCCCTGGGGATCCCGTTTCCGGCAGGCGTCGCCCTGCTGGGCCCGGCAGCTGGATCGACACTGCCGTGGCTGTGGGCGGTGAACGGCGCTGCCAGCGTGCTGGGATCCCTGGCAGCGGTGCTCGTAGCCATGACCTGGGGGTACACCGCCACCCTGCTGGCCGGGACGGCCGCGTACCTGGTCGCTGCCGCGTGGGTACCGGCCCTGGGCAAGGGAAAAATCCGGTGCGCGGATCGCTAGCCGCCGCCCTGGCCCTGCTCGTCGCGGGCTGCAACCCGGCCACCGGCCCCGGGACCCTGGAGGGCCGGGTGTCCTGGAACGGTTCCGGCGTGGCCGGGGCCCAGGTCGAGGCGTACGCCCGGGCGGACCGGGACCCTGCCACCCCGCCGGTCGCCCAGGGCCCGTCGGCCGAGGACGGGAGGTACAGCCTGGAACTGCCCGCCGGCCGGTACTGGGTGTGGGCCCGGGCCACGGTAGACGACCGGGATCGGGACCGGCGTCTGGTGGGGCAGGCTCAGGACAACCCGGTGGACGTGGCAGCTGGACGGACCAGCCGGGCCGACGTGCTGCTGGCCGATCCGTCCGGCTTCATTGCCCGGGCCGGCCCACCGGGCACCGGTGCAGGCGGACGGGTGTCGGGGGCACCGGCGGCCGAGATCACGGTGTACGCGTACCGGAGCCTGGAGGACCGGCCCACCGGCCCGGGGTTCGTGGCCACCGCGTCCCCGGACCCGACCGGCGCCTTTCGCCTGGACCTGCCGGCAGGCCGGTACACCCTGTCGGCCCGGTGGCGCGCCTCGGGGGAGCCGTTCGGGGCCGTGGAACCCGGCGACCGGGTCGGGACGGCCCGGGTGGCCGTGACCCGCGGCCGGTACGCCGACGCGGGAACGATCCGGCTCGAACCGGTGGACCCGGAGCGGTGGCGCCGCACCCGCCGGGCGTCCCCCGCGTCGGATACGTGGGTGGCCGGCACGGTCGTCGAGGACGGGCGGCCGGTGGCCGGGATCCGGGTGCTGGCATTCACCGACCCCAGGATGGCCGGCCGGCCGGCCGCCCTGTCCGAGCCCACGGGGCCGGACGGGCGGTTCCGGGTGTACCTGCCCGGCGGGGGCACGGTCCACCTGGGGGCCCGCTCCCGGGTGGGCGGCCCGGCCGAACCCGGCGAGAAGGCCGGAACCTACCGGGGCGAGGACGGGGCCGGTGTGCGGGTGGCCCCCGGCGGCCGGGTGGACGGCGTGACCATCGCGGTGGAAGAGGTGTGGTGATGTCCCCAGGCGTTCGAACTGGCCAGGACCGGGCCGGGCCGCCGGCCGGGCGGTTCCTGCTCCTGCTCCTGCTGGCGACGTTCGCGTCCGCCCGGGCCGAGGCCGCCGGCCAGGGTGTCCGGGGCCGGGCCAGCCACGGCGGTGTGTTGGTGGAGGGGCTCGTGGTGAGCGCGTACCCGTACCGGCCCGGCACGTTCGGGCCGCTCACCGGGGTGGATCCGATTGCCCGGACCGAGACCGCCACCGACGGCACCTACCGGCTCGCTCTCCCGCCGGGCCGGTACGTGATGGACGGGCTCAAGAAGGCGCCGGGCAACAGCGACGGCCGACCCGAAACCGGAGACCTGTACTGCCTGTACGCCGGCTCCCCGGTGGTGGTGGGGCCGGCCACATGGACCGCCGTGGGCCTCAACCTGGTGCAGGTGCCCCGGGAGGCCCGGGAGTCCGCGCCCAGGAGCCGGATCCGCGGCACGATCACGCTGGACGGCCAGCCCGCCGTCAAGGTGTACCTGTACCTGTACGCGGACCCGGCCTCCGGATTCCGCGGGCCGGCCCGGCTGCTCAAACCGGTCCCCTCCGGTGCGTTCCAGGTGCGCACACCGCCCGGGACCTACTACCTGGTGGCCCGCCAGCGGGCGCGGGGCGGGCCGTACGGACCGGTGGCGATCGGGGACCGGTTCAACTTCTACCCCCGGAACCCGGTGACCGTCGGGGCCGGGGAAAGCGTGACCGTGGAGATCCCCCTGGTCGAGCGGCTGAGCCAACTGGAGGAGGACCCGGACGCGTACCAGGGCGTTGCCGTCACGGTTGTTGGCCCGGACGGTACGCCCCGGCCGGGGTTCTACGTGCTCGCGTACCCTTCGCCCACCCGTTCCGGCCCGCCGTTGGCCACGGGACCGGCAACCGGCACGGACGGCCTGACCCACCTGCCCGTGGAACCCGGCCGCCCCGTGTTCCTCCGGGCCCGCCGGTCCCTGGGCGGTCCGCTGGGTGAGGGGGAACCGTTCGGGGACGGCGCGTTGGGAGCAGGGGGTGGAGACCGGGCCGTGATCCGGGTGACGGAGTAGCCGGCCGTGCGCGGCCACACCGTTTCGTGGGCGCTGGTCCTGCTGGTCGTCGCAGGGTGCGCGGCACCTCGGGCCCGGGTGGCCGGCCGGGTCGTGTACCGGGGCGAGCCCGTGGCCGCATCCCGGGTCGTCCTCACCCCGGATGCGGGCGGCAAACCGACCGTGGCGACCGCCGACGACGACGGGCGGTTCCGGGCGGTGCTTGCGCCCGGGCCGTACCGGGTCGAGGCCCGGGCGGCCGGCGCCCCCTCCCTGGTGGCGGTTCCGGGCCGAGTGCCGGTGTTCCTGCCCGCAGGGGACGAGACCTGGCTCGGCCTCCAGGCCGTACCCGATGAACGCCCGACGTTCCAACCCCTGCCGGACGCGCAGCCCGGGTTCGGCGCCCTGTCTGGCACCGTGCGCCACGACGGCCGCCCCGTGGCCGGTGCGGTGGTCAACCTGTACCTGGACACCGCCTCCGGACTGCGGGGCCCCGGGGTCCAGCAGTCCCTGCCCACCGGGCCCGGCGGGGAATACGCGTTCGACGATCTGTTCGAGGGCGCGTACCACGTGGTGGCCCGCAAGCGACGCGCCGGGGCGGTGGCCGGGCCGGTGCGGGAGGGCGACCTGTTCGGTGTCGCGGCCGGGGGACCGATACCGGTCCGCAGCCAGGCCGAGACCGTGCTGGACCTGCACCTGGTGCGCAAGGAGCGCGACGACGCGCCGGACGCCGACCGGCTGGCCGCAACCGGCACCGGGGTGCGGGGCCGGGTGGTGGACGAGTCTGGACGGCCCGCTGCCGGGGTGTACGTGTTCGCGTACAGCAACCGCATCATCGGCCACGGCAAGCCCGACTTCCTCACCCTGCCTACGGGTCCGGACGGCCGATTCACCCTCCCCCTCGGGAGCGGCGGCCTGTTCTACCTGGGCGCCCGGGAGCGGGCCGGTGGCTCCCCGGTCCCGGGCGAGCGGTTCGGCTTCTACGACGGCTCGCCGGACCACGGACTTCGGGTCCCTCCCGGCCGCGTGGTGGGGGACGTCCGGATCGTGGTCCGGCCGGTGCTCGCCCCGTGAGGCGTCTTCCGTCCCGGACGCCGCTCTGGCGGGGGGGGGCGGCAGCAGCGCTGCTCCTGTGCGCGGGGTGCTCCCCGACCCTGCCCCCGCTGCCCGCTTCCGACCTGCACGCCATGCCCACCGAGTCGATCGACGGGGACGCGGTGTGGGAAGGCGAGGTGCTGGTCGACCGGATCGTGATCGTCCGGGCCGGGGGCAGCCTCACGATCCGGCCCGGCACGCGGGTCCGGTTCCGCAGGATCGACTGGGACGGGGACGGGATCGGCGACGCCGAGATCACGGTGGAGGGACGGCTAACGGCCGTGGGCACGGCAGAGGCGCCCATCGACCTGGGTTCGGCCGAGAGCGATCCCCGCCCGGGCGACTGGAAGTACCTGCACGTCAACTTCGCCCGGGGCGCAACACTGGCCCACGTGCGCGTGCGCCACGCGTTCAGCGGCATCCAGGTCCACTACAGCCCGGCCGAGATCCGCAACTGCGAGTTCAGCGACAACGTCGACGGCGTCCGGTTCAGCACGGCACGGCTGCTCCTCACGGGCAGCCGGATCCACCACAACGTCAACGGGATCCGGTTCGAGGAGCGGGGCCACCCCGCGGTGATCCGGGGCAACGAGATCTCGGACAACGAGGTGGGCGTGTTCGCGGTCACCCGGTGCGGCGGCCGGTCCCGGTTCCGCCGCAACAACTTCGTGGGCAACCGCTACCCGGTGAAGCTGGGCTGGGAGCAGGACCGGGGGTTGCCGTTCCCGGAAAACTACTGGGGCGGTGCCAACGCTGAAACGGTGCTCCGGCAGGTACTGGACGGCCGGGAACACCCCGTCGGCCCGGCCGTGACCCTGGATCCCGTGCTACCCGGGCCGGTGGGTGTACGATTACCGGTGACCGGTGAAAGCTCGGGGGCAGGGGCTGCCGGAGCGCCGGGGGCGAACTGACCGCTGACAGCGGTCAGCCGCCGAACAGCCAGTGGACCAGGGCCGCGCCGAGGAGGGCGACGAGCCCCAGCCAGGACGCGGCGTACAACCCCGAGACCACGGCCGGCCCGGTCTCCCCGCCCCGGGCCCCCAGGAGCCGCCACAGCTCCCGGCCGCCGGCCCAGCACCCCACGACGAGCACGGCCACGGCCAGCCACCGCAGGACGGCCAGGGGGACCAGCAGGTCCGGCAAGGGCAGGAGGCCGGCCACGTGGATCGCCACATAGGTCTCGGCGCCCAGGGGATCGTACACCAGGTACGGGAGGTACCCGGCCTTGGCGTTGAGCTTGACCACGGCCAGGGCCGCGTGCCCTCCCAGCACGGGTCCGACGAACGCAGCCAGGTAGGCGAGGGCTTTCCGTCCCCGTTCAGCGGCCAGGCGGGGTCCTGCCGGGCCTGGAGATGCCCCGTCCGGCGGCGGCGGCGCCCGGCGTCCCGCCAGGGCAGCCACGGCCCGGCCCACGACCCACGGGATCCCGAGCAGCGCGGCAGGGAGCCCCACGCCGAGCCACACGGCCGACCACCACGGCGGCGGCAGCACCCCCGGGGTCAGGCCGATCCGGGCGTCCGGCCAGGTCCGGAGCAGGGCGAACGCGACGAGACCGGTCACAGCGGCCAGCACCGCGGCCCGGGCCGGGTCCAGAGGACGCGTGGCGGGCTTCCGGCCCCAGTAGACCCCGAGGTTTCCGTCCGGGCAGCTGCGCACGCACCGCAGACACAGCAGGCACGCGGCCGGGTCCATGCGCGGCGGGTACAGGGCCACGGGGCACCCGGCCCGGGCCGTCCTGCGGTGGACCACCCACCGGCCCACGTCCCACCGCCGCCACTGCCCCTGGGTGGCCACACACCCGTGCCCCGAACAGGCGGCGCACCGGGCCGGGTCTGCTGGACGGATCTCCACCGGGCCGTGCCGGGCGTACAGGTGCAGTACGCCCCCCACGGGGCACACACCCCTGCAGAACGCGCTGCGCCGCCACACGAGTGCCGAAGCCACGGCCACGCCCGCGGCCACCGCCAGCACCACGGCCGTGCCGTGGGGGCTCTGGTGGACGTCCCCCCAGACCACGGCCCCGACCCCCGTTGCGAAAGCGACCACGGCGCCGGCGCCCGACCGCACCCACCGGGGCCACCCGAGGCCGAGCCCCCGCCGGCCGAGCCAGTCGGTCGCCGCGCCCAGGGGGCACACCCCGCACCATGCCCGGCCCGCCGCGGGCACGACCAGCACGAGCCCCATCAGCCCCACCACCCACACGAGCAACGGCGTGACATGGGTGTACATGCGGGGGTGGAGGTCGGGGATGCCCGGGATGGCGTCCCGCCCCCACCCCAGGACCACCAGGGCCCCGTACCCGAAGAGCAGGCCCGCCTGCACCAACCGCTGGGGCCAGGCCGGGCGCACGACGGCCGCGGCGAGCCGGGCGCGAGACAGGTCCACGGGCAGGCGCGTCAACAGGACCGCCCCACATCGCTGGAACGGCGGGCACGGCGGCCGGCAGCCCCGGGGTTCCCTTCCATGTCACCTCACCGGTACAGGGCGTCGGGCAGGACCGGCACGCCCCTGTCGTCTGGGTAGGTCTGGGGCGTTCCCCGGAGGATCGCCAGGCTGCGGGCGGCCCACTCGCGCACGGCCCGCTCCGGGTCCTGGCGGCGGAGCCGGTCCAGGGACTGCTCCGCCACAGCCGTTTCCAACAGGCCCAGGGCCCGGACGGCCTGCATGCGCACGTTCCGGTCCGGGTCGCCGAGCAGCCGGACCAGGGCCGGACCGGCAGCCCGGTCACCACACCGGCCCAGGGCCCAGGCTGCATCGGCTCGGGTGGCCGGGTTCTCCAGGGCGGCCAGAAGCGCGGGAACCGCGGACGGGGCGCCCGTGTCCCCCAACACCCGCACGGCGTAGCCCCGGGCATCGTCCCCGAGGGTCGGCAACCGCTCCAGCACCCGGGGGACGGCCGCCGGGCCGAGCTTCACCAGCGCCCGGGCCGCCTCCCGGGCCGTCTCTCCCCCCGATTCCAGGGCGTCGAGCAGAGCATCGGCCGCGCCGGCCGCGCCCAGTTCTCCCAGTGCCCACGCGCCCACGTACCGCCGGGGAAACTCCGGGTCACCCAGGGCAACCGTCGCCTCGCCCGCAGCCCAGGCCCACCGGCGGTTGGCCGCCAGGGCCAGGGCGTGTTCCCGGAGCACCGGGTCCGGGCTGCGGCACGCGTTGCGCACCGCCTGTTCGATCCCGTCCGGAACGGCCAGGAGCGCCACATACGCCCGGCTGCGTTCGCTCCGGGGCGCCCCCCGGCCCATGCGGGCCACCAGTTCCGCCGCCGCGGCCGCGTCGCCCGCCTCGAGCCGGCCGACCAGTTCGGGCACGGTGGCCGTCCGGGGAACGCCGCAAGCGGCCAGCCCGGCGAGGAGCACCCCCACGACCCAGGACCGCGACATCCTACCAGACCTTGTGCACGGTGATCTCCACGCCTTCCAGGGCCTGCCCGTCGCCGACGATCACGCCCGAGGGATCGACCGTGCCCTGGTCGTACCGGCCATACAGCTCCCCCACCCGGGGCGGGCCGCCGTACTGGTCCCGGGCGCACAGGTAATAGGTCCCCCCTTCGGGCAACTGGACCTCGTACCGGCCGTCCGGCCCGGTCTTCGCCGACACGTACTTGGGCCGTTCGGACATCTGGATGTGGTCGTACACGTGGACCCGAACCCCCTCCACGGGCCGGCCCTCCACGTCCAGGACCCTCCCTCGGATCGCGGTCGTCCACCCCACGTCGGCCCCGAGCGGCTGCTTGGCGTTGCCGCGTTTCACGTAGGCCAGCAGCCGGAGATCGAGGGGCTTGCCAGCCTCCACGGTGATCGGCACCGGATCGGTCTTGAGGTCCCCGTCCCGCACCGGGCCGGTCCGCTCGCCGCTGGCGCGGCCCCGGGCCACCAGCACGTACCGGCCCGGCGGCAACTCCATCGAGAACCCGGCGTCGGCCCCGAGGGGGCCCAGCTGGGTGTACGGCGGCCCCCGCAGGTCCGCCCCCTGCCGGTACACGTCCACCACCACGCCGTCTGCCGGCCGGACCACGGCTCCGGCCACCCGCACCAGCGCTGCGTCCGGGGAGGGGGCGGGCTCCCGGCCGCACCCGGCCAGGACCAGCGCCGCCAGCGCCAGCAGTCCGCAGACCATCCTGTGATTCATCGTTTCTTTTCCCCTTCGCGCCCCGCGAGGTCGCCGGCCGGCACCAGTTCCAACCGCACCGGCGCCGAAACGGCGTTGTGGTCCCGGGCCACGCCGTCCAGGAGGGCTACCCCGACCAAGACCTCCCGTCCGGGGTCGAACCGCACGTCCTCGGGATCCTGGCCCCGGAGGGGCCGGGACAGCACCACCTCCCACCAACCGTCCCGCCACCGGCCGCGCCCGACGACCTCGGTGCGGCCGGCCGGCGCCGGGCGCTCCACGAACCCCGGCGCCCACGCCGCCGGGTCCGGGGGGGGCGCCTCCAGCGGCGCGTCCTCCGGGCCGAACACACCGGATCCGCCGGAACGCGCCCGGGACGCGTTTTCCACGAACCGTTCTCCCGGGGCGTCCGGTTCCCGGCCCCGGGGGGTCAGCCGGCCGTCGTCGGCCGCGCCGGCCGGGCCGCCCCACCCGGCCTTCCACACCCACAGATCCAGGACGCCGGCCTCGGACGCAGCCATGGCGTAGTCGGAGAACCCCTGCCGGCCCGCCAGCCGCCAGTCCTCCAGGTGGCAGGCCGATGCGCACGAGGCCTCCGGGCCACCCGCCAGCCACAACAGGCCCAGGCCGTCCTGGGCCCGGCCCGTCGTCCGCCACCCCGCACCCTCCCACTGCCACACCGGCCCGGCGTGGCGGGTGGGGTCGGCCCACCGCAGCTGCAGGTACACGCGATCCACGGTGTAGAACGCGCGAAGTTCGGTCCGCACCGGCGGCGTCTTGGCCCCGTGGTGGCACGAGGCCGTGGCCTTGTGCACCGCGTCGCCGTCCACGTCCGCCCCCCCGGGCCGGGTGGTGCGCCCCCCCCCGGCCTCGGTGCGGAAAGCCACGGCCTGGTCCCAGTCCGCGGCCGTGGGTTCGTGGTCCAGTGGCAGCGCGTACAGCCGGTCCGGGCCGCCCCCGCAGCCCGCGCAGGCCAGGGCGACCCCTGCCGCGACCAATACAGCACCCCACGGTGCTCTTCGCAAACGACGCCTCTCTGCTCACGGACGCGGGAGGGTTCCCGGCACGGGCCCTGCGCCGGGTAACCGAAACAGGCTTTCCCGGGTACCTCCCGGCGGGCTCAGGGTTACCCGTGCAAGAGGACCGGGCGGCCCGAACCGCGCTATTATACAGCAACCGGTCGTCCCCTCCCCGTTCCCTCCTTTGGAGGACAGCACCCCATGACGCCCCGAACCGCCCTGGCCGCCGCTTTGGCCTGGATCGTCCTTCTCTCGCCCAGGACCGCCCCGGCAGGCGAACCGCAGCGCTGGGAGGGCCGGGTCGAAATCGAGACCCCGGTGAAAATCCGGGCCGGAGAGACCGTGGTGGTGGCGGCGGGCACCACGATCGCGGTGGGGCCCGGGGGCGGCATCCAGGTCGCCGGACGCCTCTACGCCCTGGGCACCCGGGGGGCGCCGGTGCGGCTGGAGGGCAGCAGGACAGGAGAACGGCCCGCGATCGAGATCTCCCGGCCCGGCGCCGTGGTCCGGCTCCACCAAACCCGGGTGTCGGGTGCCGGGCGTGGGCTGTTCGCCACCAACGGAACCCTGGTGGTGACCGACAGCACTTTCGAGGGCAACGCAACCGGGTTCGAGGCCACCATGCAGGCCCGGGCCACGATCAGGGACACGCGGTTCCAGGACAACGAGGTGGGCCTGGTCGCGGGCAACGGCGGCACCGTGGACGGGGAACGCTTGTCGTTCACAAACAACCGCACCGGGACGGCCGCCCACAACTCGGCCAGGATCCGGCTCCGCGACACGACCTTTGCCGGCAACAAGACCGGGTATGGGCAAAAAAACGCGTGCGACGCCCGGCTGGACGACTGCGTGTTCCGGGACAACGACGTCGCTGTGCAACTGGTCCAGACCCGGCGCAGCCCGTTCGTGCGGTTCTCGCGGTTCGAGGGCAACCGCACCGCCGTCGGCGCCACGTCAGCCGCCCACCCCCGGGTGGAGGCGAGCGTGTT
>JAJRUI010000133.1 GCA_024277875.1 Deferrisomatales bacterium | reverse complement strand
GCGCCTGGTTCCGGCCGGGTGCCAGTAGCGGCACCCGGCGCTCCACCAGACCCCACCCCGCACTACCCAAGGGGAAGGGCAAGGATCTGGCAATACTTTCGTTGGATTTAACATGACGTTTGAAAAGCTCTGTGATCCCTTAGCGTTGCACGTGTGGCACCGCCTCCTTGGCGTCACCTCACGGCCTCGGGGGGATCAGGGGCCGGAATTCAGGAGCCGGCGGGCAGAGAGAAGACGCTTCGGTTGCTCCGAGGGGATCCCTCCGGGACCCCAATCGGCTTTTCGGGATTTCCTGTCTTCTGTCCGCTGAATTCTGGCTCCTGAAGCCCGTGCCCCTCCTTCGGCCATGGCCCCGGGGCAGGCAACGCTACTTTTCCCGGTGCCGAGCCCCGTAGGGCCTGGCGAGGCTTCCAATAACCTGCGAACATCTGGGAACCATTGAGCCCCCCCGCCGGACGGACGGCGGAGGCAAACACCAGAGGGACGACGATGGACACGATCGACTTCGACAAGGGCGGCGGGCTCGTCCCCGCCGTCGTCCAGGACGCGGATACCGGCGAGGTGCTGATGCTCGCCTACATGAACGAAGAGGCGTACCGGCGGACACTGGAGACCGGCCGGGCGTGGTTCTACAGCCGGTCCCGGGACCGGTTCTGGATGAAGGGCGAGAGTTCCGGCAACGTCCAGGAGGTCCGGGAGGTGCGGGTGGACTGCGACGCCGACGCGGTGGTGCTCAAGGTCCGACAGGTGGGCGGCGCGGCGTGCCACACCGGCCACCGCAGCTGCTTCTACCGCCGGGTCGAGGGGGACCGCTGGGTGGTGGAGGGCCAGCCCGTGTTCGATCCGGACGAGGTGTACGGCCGATGAGCGTGCTCAAGCTGGGCATCCCCAAGGGCAGCCTGGAGGACGCCACCGTCGACCTGTTCCGGAGGGCGGGGTGGCGGATCCGGCGCAGCTCCCGCAACTACTTTCCCACCGTGGACGATCCGGATCTGAAGCTGTCCTTGGTCCGGGCCCAGGAGATGAGCCGGTACGTGGCCGACGGCGTGCTGGACGCGGGCCTGACCGGGCTCGACTGGATCCTGGAGAACGGCTCGGACGTGGTGAAGGTGTGCGATCTCGTGTACTCCAAGGCGTCCACGAACCCGGCCCGGTGGGTCCTGGTGGTGCCGGGGGACAGCCCGGTCCAGCGGCCCGAGGACCTGGCCGGCAAGACGATCGCGACGGAGTTGGTGGCGTTCACCCGCCGGTACTTCGCCGAGCGGGGCGTGACGGTGGAGGTGGAGTTCTCGTGGGGTGCCACCGAGGCCAAGGTGGTGGAAGGGCTGTGCGACGCGATCGTGGAGGTGACCGAGACCGGCTCGACGATCCGGGCCCACGGGCTGCGCATCGTCGAGACCCTGCTCGAGACCAACACCCAGTTGATCGCCAACCACGACGCGTGGGAAAATCCCCCGCGCAGGGAGAAGATCGAGCAACTCGCCCGGCTGCTCCAGGGCGCCCTGCGGGCCGAGGGCATGGTTGGCCTCAAGATGAACGTGCCCGGGGACCGGGTCGAGGACGTGATCGACCAGCTGCCCAGCCTGCAGGCGCCCACCGTGGCCCACCTGTACAACTCGGACTGGCTCAGCGTGGAGGCCGTGGTGGAGGAGCGGGTGGTCCGGGAGATCATCCCTCGCCTGCTCCGGGTGGGGGCGACCGGGGTGATCGAGTACTCGCTGAACAAGATCCTGTAACGAAAGTTCTGCCCAAGGCATCTCAAAAGGAAACAAACGACCAGGGGCTGCGCCAAGAGCCATCCCCCCCGACGACGGCGGACGGGTTTTCGGCTCGGCCCCGACCACACCAGGAGCGACCGCATGGAGAACAGGGAACAGACGCAGATGCCGGAGGGGGGACGGGAAGAACGCCTCTACTCGATCAAAGAGGCCAGTGAACTGACGGACGTGCCGCCCCACACCCTGCGGCTGTGGGAGCGAAAGCTGCCCGGCTTCCTTCGCCCGGAGCGCACCGAGGGCCGCCAGCGGCGGTACACCGAGGAGTGCCTGGAGAAGATCCGCAAGCTGGACTATTACGTGAACCACAAGGGCATGAGCCTGGTGGGCGCCCAGCGCCGGATCGAAGAAGGGCTCGACCCGGAATCCCTGGAGACCTTGCAGCTCACCGAGAAGATCCTCGCGGACAAGCGGGTGCAGCAGGCGATCGACGAGATCGCCGGCCTGATCCGGCGCAAGATCATCGAGGGCCTGTAGCAGGTTGCGGAAAAAACAACCTGCTAGGCGCCCCATGGATGGGGCGAGTCACGGGGCCGTCCCCGAGAGGCCGTCGCGGAAAAACCCACGGATGGGGTTTTTCCGCATCCTGGTAGCGGACGGCCGCCCGGAAGCCGGCCCGCAGCGGCGGGCGCGGGGCGCGGGCGAGCCCCGCGCCTACTTCGTCTCTCCCGAGAGAACCACGGTGAACGGGGCTCCCTGGCCGGGGCCTGGAGCCTCCACCTCGAGGGTGAACGGCCCGGCCAGGGGCACGGGCGCGGCCAACTGCGCGCCGGTCGGGCCGGTGACCACCAGGGGAACCGGCGCCCGGCCGCCGCCGTTGACGTCCCCGGCAACCGCAGCGGCCGGTGCGAGAACCCTCACCCGCAGGATCGCGTCCCTGCGGGTGTCCACCACCACGCTGCGCAGCCGGAACACCCGCCCGTCGGCCGGCGCAAACGTGCCGCGCACGCGGCCCTCCCGGGCCTCGAACCGCCCCCGGAACACGTACGCGGTGAACCGGCCGGGCGTCCCCGGGGCCCGAGCCGGTTCGACCTGGTTCTCCACCCACACCCGCACCGGCTGGACGTCGTCCACCCGGACGGTCCCGCCAACCTGCACGGTTGTCGGCCGCTCCGGGAAGTTGACCACCTCCACGGCCAGGGGCTCGGGGATCCGGACATCCACCTCGCCCTGCACGGTCAGGGGCCCCTCCAGGTCCACCAGGCTGCCCCCCACCACCCGCACGTCCAGCGTCTCGGCACCGACCACCTCCACCCGCCCGGTCACCGGTTCGGTCAGGTGCACCGGCGCAGAGGCGGCATCGGCCGGCTTGCGGATCAGGTACTCCTGGCCCCACGCCCCGGCCCCGACCGCCACGACCACCAGCCCAGCCACCGCTGCCCACCGTCTCATATCCGCCTCCTTGAGCCCCGCGCCTTGGCCTTGACCGGTCCGCCGCCGCGCTGGTAGGTTTCAGCCCAGTCCCCGGGGCCTTCTTTCCGGGGTGTCGCCCACCTCGCACCGGAAGGGAGACCCATGGGTACCGGCACACAATATCCCACCCGCTACCTCGGGGATGCAAACCCGTACCGCAAGAAACACGTCCACGACACGGCCAACGAGAAGCGCAGTTGCACCCTCCACGCCCTGGAATGGGCCCGGAACGCGGTGCCGTTCGACACCCTCGAACAGGCCTACGCAGCCGGGTACGCGCCGTGCCTGTTCTGCCTCCCCCAGGAACCCGGGGCCGACTGATCCCCACCCCGCACCTCGGAGGTGCCCCATCGACCCCACCGTGTTGAAAGGCCAGTTCCTGGTGGCCATGCCCCAGCTGGCAGACCCCAACTTCAAGCAGTCCGTCGTGCTGCTGTGCGAGCACGGCGACGACGGCGCCCTGGGGCTGGTGGTGAACCGCCCCACCCCGTACCCCCTGTCCCAGGTGTACGAAGGCCAGGGGATCGAGGGCACGGAAGGGGGGGACGTGCCGATCCATTTTGGCGGGCCGGTCCAGCCCGAGATGGGGTTCGTGCTGTACGAGGGACGGGACTATGACGGTTCGGTGGACGTGATGGACGGGCTGCGTCTCGGGACCTCCCTGGACATCCTCCGCGACATCGCCGCCGGCACCGGACCGGAGCGGTTCCTGTTCTTTCTGGGGTATGCCGGGTGGGCACCGGAACAACTGGAGCAGGAACTGGCCCGGAACGACTGGCTGGTGGTGCCCGCCGGAACGGACCTGCTGTTCGAAGTGCCGGCCGGCGACCGGTGGGAGCGCGCGATCCGGTCCCTCGGGGTGGACCCGACGCTCCTGGCTCACGGGTTCGGCACGGCGTGACCGGGACCCGCAATCAGTTGGTGAGCTGCACCACCAGGGTCTGGCCGGGCCGGATGATGCTGCGGGTGGTCAGGCCGTTCCACTCGCACAGCTGCCTGAGTGCCACGTTGTGCTTGCGGGCGATCCCGCTCAGGGTGTCCCCCCGGCGCACCCGGTAGTACACCTGCTGGGGCTCGGGATTGGCCTCGGACCAGCGGGACAGGCGGGCCTCGAACCCGTCGGCCCCGGGCGCCGGGATCCGGAGCCGGTGGGTGCCCCGGGGCAACGCCGGCCCCATGATCCACGGGTTCTCCCGCACCAGCCCCCGGTACGACGTCCCGGCCGCCTGGGCCACCGCAGCCACCGGAAGCCGGCGCCGGTCAATCTCCAGCTCCACCACCGTGGTTTCGGGAACGTCGAAGAACCGCGCGCCGTCCAGGTCGATCCCGTACGCGCCCGGGTTCTCGAACAGCAGCTTGGCCGCCATCACCCGGAACACGTACCGCTCGGTTTCCCGGGGCAGGCGCAGGCCGTAGAAGTCGTCCTGTCCCTGGGCCTCCAGGGCCCGGGACACCCGGGCGCTGCCCGCGTTGTACGCGGCCAGGGCCAAGGCCCAGGACCCGAACCGCTCCCTGAGGTCGGCCAGGTGGTCCACCGCAGCCCGCGTCGCCTTCTCCCAGGTCCGGCGGTCGTCGCGCCAGCCCAGGCGCTGGAGCCCGTACATCCGCCCGGTGGACGGCATGAACTGCCACGCGCCGGCCGCCCCGGCCCGGCTGACCGCGTCCGGCCTGAGGTTGCTCTCGATCAGGGCCACGTACTTGAGGTCGGGGGGAACACCCCGCTCGGCGATGATCCGGTCGATCAGGGGGATGTACCGGGGGGCCCGTTTGAACCAAAGAGTAGCGCTCACCGGGTCGCCCAGGGCCACCACCAGTTCCAGGTCGAGGCGGTCCGCCACGTCCTCGTGGTCCAGGGGAACCGGTTCTCCGCACAGCTCGAGGCTGTCGGGGATCCACAACCGGAGCAGCCGGTTGACGGCCGCGCCGCCCTCTTCGGCCCGGGGAGCCGCCACAGGTACGAGCAACAGGAGGATCGCGGCGAGGGCGGTCCGGCAACGGTTCACTGCGGTTCGCTCCGGAAGCGGGGGAAGGGCCCTGCGCGGAGCCCCGGTTTCCTGTTCGGCCGGAAGCGCCGGCACCTTGACCGCGGGGCGTGATGTCCATCCATCCTACCGCATCCACGGCTCCCCTGAAAACCGCGGCCGGTCCTTGATCCTGCCCCGCCCCGCGGCCATACTGGACCGGTCCAGAGGCCAGGCCCGACCCCGCCGCCACCCGCACCCCGTCCGTCCATGCCGACAGCCCCCCCTCCCCTGCGCATCGCCGGGGCCCGCCAGAACAACCTGCGCGACCTGACCCTGGAGATCCCCCACGACGCGTTCGTGGTGGTCACCGGCGTGTCCGGGTCGGGCAAGTCCAGTCTCGCGTTCGACACCGTGTTCGCCGAGGGCCAGTGGCGGTTCCTGGAATCTTTGCCGGCGTACGCCCGGCTCCTGCTCGAAAAGACCGTGCGGCCCGAGGTGGACGCGATCGAAAACGTTCGCCCTGCCGTGGCCCTGGAGCAGCGAAACACCGTGCGCACGGGACGGTCCACCGTGGGCACCCTGACCGAACTGTACGACCTGTTCCGGGTGCTGTACGCCGCGGCCGGGACGGTCCACTGCCCGTCGTGCGGCAAGCCGGGTCGGTCGTGGTCCCCCGCTTCCGCGGCCCGGGAGGCCGTGGCCCGGGCCGCCGGCGGGTGGGTGGCCGTGGAGGCGCCCCTGGCGGCCGTGGCAGGACTGCCCCGGAACACGTGGCCCCGGGAACTCCTGGGCCGGGGATACGCCCGCGTACGGGCGGGGGGCGACGTCCGCCGCCTGGATGGGGACGGTCTGCCCCCCGAGCCCGGGGCCGACGACACCCTGGTGATCGACCGCATCCGGGGCCTGCCGGACCGGGAAGACCGGTTGGCCGCGGCGGTGGAGGCCGCGTACGCCCTTGCGAACGGCTCGGCCGTGCTCCAGGCCGGGGACGCTCCCCCGCTCCGGGTCGGCCGAGACCTGCGGTGCCACGGGTGCGACCGCGCCCTGCCAGAACCCCGGCCCGTGCTCCTGAGCTTCAACCACGCCCTGGGCGCCTGCCCCACCTGTACCGGGTTCGGCGCGGTGCTCGAGTGGGACGAGAACAAGGTGGTTCCGGACCGGGCGGCCACGCTGGGCGACGGAGCGATCGAGCCGTGGCGCACCCCGGCCAACCGGTGGTGGCAGGAACAGCTCGAACAGCGGGCCGGGGCCGAGGGGATCCCCCTGGACGTGCCGTGGGCGGACCTTCCCGGGGACGTCCGGGACCGGGTGTGGCGCGGCACCGGAGCCCTGGAAGGGGTGGAGGACTTTTTTTCGTACCTGGAGACCAAGCGCTACAAGATGCACGTGCGGGTGTTCCTGGCCCGGTACCGCAAGCCCGTGCCGTGCCCGGACTGCCGGGGGACCCGGCTGGGCCCGGGCGCGCTGTCCGTCCGGGTCGGAGGACGCACCATCGCCGACGCCGCGGCCATGGACCTGTCGCGCCTGGGCCGGTGGGTGGCCGGACTGGCCGACGAGATCGGCGGCCGTGGCCGGGAGGTGCTCTGGCGGATCGAGGCCCGGATCGAGACCCTCCTCAGGCTCGGCCTCCACTACCTGACCATGGACCGCCCGTCCCGCACCCTGTCCGGGGGTGAGGCCCAGCGGGCCGCCCTGGCCCTCCAGCTCCAGAACCACCTGGTGGGCGCGGTATACGTGCTGGACGAGCCGACCGTGGGCCTCCACCCCAGGGACGTGGAGATGCTCGCCGGGGTGCTGGCCGACCTGGTGGCCCGGGGCAACACCGTGTTGGTGGTCGAACACGACCCGGACCTCGTTCGCCGGGCCGACCACGTGATCGAACTGGGCCCCGGCGGCGGCCGGGACGGCGGCACCGTGCTGTACCAGGGGCCGCCCGCCGGCCTTGCCCGGACCGACACCCCCACGGGCCGGCACCTGGCCCGCCCCCCCGCCGGCAGCCGGGGCCGGCCGGTGCGCACGCCCGCCGGCCACCTGATCTTGAAAGGCTGCCGGCTGCACAACCTCCGGAATCTGGAGGTCGCGTTCCCCCTGGGGGTACTCGCGTGCGTGACCGGCGTGTCTGGCTCGGGCAAGTCCACCCTGGTGGCCGAGACCCTGGCGCCGGCCGCGTCCACGGGAGGCGGCCGTGGGCCCGTGGACGCGGTGACCGTGGAGGGGGCGTTCCGCTTGCGGGCGGTGCGCACCGTGGACCAGGACCCCATGGGGCGCAGCCCCCGGTCGATCCCGCTGACGTACGTGGGCGCGTACGACGAGGTGAGACGGGCGTTCGCGGCCCAGCCGGCGTGCCGCGCCCTGGGGCTCGAACCCCGGGACTTCTCGTTCAACGTGGCGGGCGGCCGGTGCGAGCGGTGCAAGGGCACGGGGCACGAGAAGGTCGAGATGTTCCTGTTCGAGGACCTGTACGTGCCGTGCGAGGGGTGCGGCGGCCGCCGGTTCCGGCCCGAAGTGCTGGCGGTCCGGTACCGGGGCCAGACAATCCACGACGTGCTGTCCATGACCGTTTCCGAGGGGTTGGAGCTGTTCCGGGGAATCAACGGGGTGGAGCGCGCCCTGGCCGTGCTCGACGAGATGGGCCTCGGGTACCTGGTGCTGGGCCAGCCCGCGCCCACCCTGAGCGGCGGCGAGGCCCAGCGCCTGAAGATCGCGGCCGAACTCCTCGGCCGCACGCCCCGGGGCGTGCTGTACCTACTGGACGAACCCACCACCGGCCTGCACCCCGACGACGTGGACCGGCTGTGCGGGGTGCTCGACGCGCTGGTGGCCGCGGGCAACACGGTGGTGGCCGTGGAGCACAACCTGGCGTTCATCGCCCGGGCCGACTGGGTGATCGACCTGGGGCCAGAGGGCGGCGCAGACGGCGGCCGGATCGTGGACGCCGGCACCCCCGAGGCCGTGGCCGGCCGGGCCCTGGGGCCCACCGGCCGGCACCTCGCCCGGTTCCTGGGGGAAGGGGCCGCGCCGTGACCCGCCCCAGGCTCCACGTGGTGCTGTTCCAGCCCGAGATCCCCCCGAACACCGGCAACGTGGCCCGGCTGTGCGGGGCCACCGGCTCGGCCCTGCACCTGGTGCACCCCCTGGGGTTCAGCACCGACGACCGGGCCGTGCGCCGGGCCGGCCTGGACTACTGGCACGCCGTGGACGTCCACCACCACCCCGACCTGGCCGCGGCCCTGGCCGCCACGGGTTCCGGGCCGGTGCTGTGCTTCTCGGCCCGGGGACGCCTGCCCTACAACCGGGCGCCGTTCGCCCCGGGCGCCCGGCTGGTGTTCGGCCCGGAGACCCGGGGCCTGCCTCCCGACGTCCTGGACGCCCACCGCCCCAACGTGTACCGGATCCCGATCTGGGGCCCGGTGCGCAGCCTCAACCTGGCCACCAGCGTCGGCATCGTGGTGTACGAGGCGTACCGCCGGCTGGGGGCGTGGGCCGACACGCCCTCCCCTGCCGACGGCTGAGCGGACCGGGGGATCACGGCTCGGGCGGCAGGCAGCCCTCCCTCACCACCCGCACCAGGTCGTCCAGCCGGGCCTCTGCCAGGCCGATGCAGGTGTCGGCCGCGCCGTAGTACAGCTTCACCGTGCCGTCCGGCTCCACCACCATGCCGCACGGGAACACCACGTTGGGCACGTCGCCCGTGCGTTCGTACGGCTCCTCGGGCCCGAAGATGAAGTGGGGCGCGTAGCCCAGCACCCGCTCCGGGTCGTCCGGGTCGAGGAGCATCGCGCCCACCCGGTACAGCACGCCCGCACCGGTGGACCGGACGCCGTGGTACAGCACCAACCACCCCGCGCCAGTGCGCACCGGCGGCGAACTGGCCCCCAGCTTGGCCGACCCCCACCCGGGCTCCGGGCCGAGGACCACCCGGCCCCGCCCCCAGTGCACCAGATCCGGGGACCGCTGGAGCCAGATCGAGCCGGGCACGCCGTGGTACCCGCCCGGCCGGTCGAGCATCAGGTAGTCTCCAGCCACCTTCTCCGGGAACAGCACCGCGTCCTTGTTGGGCACCTCGCTGGCCAGGGCCACCCGCTCGAACGTTTCGAAGTCCCGGGTCCGGCCGATCGCGGCCCGAGGGCCGTGGCGGCTGAACGCGGTATACGTGATGGCGTAGGTTCCGTCGGCCATCGGGGTGATCCGGGGGTCTTCCACCCCGTACTCCTCGTACGGCCCGAACACCGGGTCGTCGGCCGACTCGATCCACGGCTTCGGGTCGATCCGAAACCGGTAGCCGTCGTCGGACCGGGCCAGGGTCAGGTGGCTGTGGCCCCGCAGGTCCTCGACCCGCAGGAGGAGCAGGTACGTGTCGCCAAACCGGCACGCCGCCGCGTTGAACACGGTGTTGCACGGGTACGGCATGTCCTCGCGCCGGATGATCGGGTTTGCCTCGCACCGCCGGAATGGGCAGAACTGGTCCACGGTGGCTCCCCTCCTTTCGATCAGTCCACAACCAGCGTGTTGGGTTCCAGATCCCGGCAACCCGACAGGTCCCGGTACAGGTCCGCGTGGAGGCCGGCGATCCGGGGCCAGGCCAGGTGCTCGCGCACGTGGGCCCGGGCAGCCCGGGAACACCGGTCCCGGAGGTCCGGATCGCCGAGCAGCCGCACCGCGGCGTCCACGTAGTCGTCGTCCGACCGGCACACGAACCCCGCTCCGGCCGCGGTGAGGATCCGCTCCATGGACGGGGTGTCGCTGGCGACCACCGGCCGGCCGAACGCAAGGCAGTGGGCGAGGATGCCGCTCTGGGAGTTGATCCGGTACGGCAAGGCCACTGCGTCGGCCGCGGACAGGATCCGGTCGAAGGTGTCCTGGGCGAGTTGCCCCCGGATCAGCACGATCCGGTCCCGGGCCGGTGACCGGCGGATCCGGTCGAACAGTTCCTCCCGGTAGTCCAGGAACTCCTTGCCCCGGATCTTGCCCGCGATCACCAGAAGGGCGTCGGGCAGGCGCTCCAGGATCCTGGGGAACAGGTCCACCAGCAACTCGAACCGCTTGCTGGGCCGGAAGTACCCGATCATGAGCAGGATCCGCTTGTCCCCGGGCAGTCCGAGCCGGCGGCGGGCGTCCGGGTCCGGCGTGACGAGCCGGACGCCGTGGGGGATCACCCGCACCTTGTCCGCCGCGGCCGGGCCCAGGGCGTCGGCCAGGGCGTCGCGCTGGAACGGGTCGTGGACGACGACCGCGTCCGCGTTGAGCAGGACGTTTTCCAGCAGCACCCGGTGGGCGCCCTCCACCGGCCTGTACACGGTGTGCAGGGTGACCGCCGTGGGAACCCCGATCAGCCGAAACTTCACGAGCAGCGGCACCACGTTCACGCCGAAGTGCCGGCCGTAGAGCGCGAACTCGTGCTGCACGTGGACCACGTCCGGGGTGAGCCGGGTCATGGCCGAGAACGCCCGTTCGGGCAGATTGTCGTCCTCGTAGTCGAACACCGGGAACACCTGGGGCCCGGCGCCTCCCAGGTGCCCGACCACGTACACGTCCAGGGATGCCCCCCGGAGGGCGTCCACCAGGTACTGGGTATAGGTGGCGATGCCGCACTCGATCGGGGGGTAGGTGGAGATCATGCCGATCCGCATGCCGAACGCCTCCTGTCGGGCCGCGGGTGCAGGGGACGGTCGGGGGGAAATATGGACACGGCCGCCGGGCGCGGCAACCGTGGGGGGCGTCCGGAAAAACGGCCGCGCTCCGAAAGGAGGCGCGCGGCCGCCAGCCTAGCAGGATTACGAAACGTCCGATTCCGCTTTCCTGCGGAATCGTCGATGGCTTTCAAATCACTCGGCTTTTCAGGCCTCGTGATTTGGCGCCCCTTCCGTGGGGCGCGTAGCAGGTTGCTTTTTCCGCAACCTGCCAGAACGGAGCGGCCGGGGCGGAACCGCCGCGGCCTGGACGCGGGTCAGCTCTGGGCGGCGATCCGCCGCAACACGGCGTGGAGGATGCCGCCGTTGCGGTAGTAGTCCATCTCCACCGGGGTGTCGATCCGCACGACCGCCTGGAACGCAGTCTCGGACCCGTCCTCGGCCCGGGCCCGGACCGTCACCTCCTGGCCCGGGGCCAAGTCGTCGCCCAGGCCGGCGATCTCGAACACCTCCCGGCCGGTGAGACCCAGGCCGTCCACCGAGCCGCCCTCGGCGAACTGGAGCGGCAACACGCCCATGCCCACAAGGTTGGACCGGTGGATCCGCTCGAAACTCTCGGCGATCACGGCCCGCACCCCGAGGAGCGCGGTCCCCTTGGCCGCCCAGTCCCGGCTCGACCCCATGCCGTAGTCCTTGCCGGCCAGCACCACCAGGGGCGTGCCCGCCTCCCGGTAGCGCTGGGCCGCGTCGTAGATCGGCAGGACGTCGCCGGTGGGCAGGTGCACGGTGACCCCGCCCTCGGCCCCGGGCACCAGCCGGTTGCGGATCCGCACGTTGCCAAAGGTGCCCCGCATCATCACCTCGTGGTTGCCCCGCCGGGACCCGAACGAGTTGAACGCGGCCGGCGCCACCCCCCGCCCCGCCAGGTACCGGCCGGCCGGGCTGTCGGCCGAGAACGCGCCGGCCGGGGAGATGTGGTCGGTGGTCACCGAGTCGCCGAGCACGGCCAGAGCCCGGGCGCCCTCGATCCTCGGGACCCCGGGGGGCTCGGGGGCCAGGCCCACGAAGAACGGCGGTTCCTGGATGTAGGTGGAATCCGGGTCCCACGCGTACAGGTCGTCTCCCCGGCCACGGATCTCGCACCACGCGTCGCCGCCGTCGAACACCCCGGCGTACTCCGCGCCGAACATGTCCGCGCCCACGGCCCGGTGGACCACGTCGCGCACCTCGTCGTCCCCGGGCCACAGGTCTTTCAGGTACACGGGCTCGCCGTTGGGATCGGTGCCCAGGGGGTCGCTGTCCAGGTCGATCTCCACGGTGCCGGCCAGGGCGTAGGCCACCACCAGGGGCGGGCTGGCCAGGTAGTTGGCCTTCACGAGGGGGTTGATCCGGCCCTCGAAGTTCCGGTTGCCCGACAGCACGCCCGCCACCACCAGGTCGCCCTCCACGACGGCGTTGGCCACCGCGTCGGGCAGCGGCCCGCTGTTGCCGATGCACGTGGCGCACCCGTACCCCACGGTGTGGAACCGCAGGGCGTCCAGGTACGGCGTCAGACCGGCGGCCTCGAGGTACCGGGTCACCACCCGGGAGCCGGGCGCCAGGCTCGTCTTTACCCAGGGTTTCACCCGCAGGCCCCGGCGCACCGCGTTGCGGGCCAAGAGGCCCGCACCGACCAGGAGCGACGGGTTGGAGGTGTTGGTGCACGACGTGATCGACGCGATCACCACGGACCCGTGGGTCAGGGACGCTTCCTCGCCGCTCACGTCCAGCCGGACCGGCGCCCCGGTCTGCGCCCCCTCCTTGCCGAACACGCGCCCCAGGTCCCGCCGGAACGCGACCTTGACGCTGCCCAGGGGGATCCGGTCCTGGGGCCGCTTGGGTCCGGCGACCGAGGGCACCACCCCGCCGAGATCGATCTCCACGGTCTCGCTGTACGCGATCCCGGACTCGTTCCCGTCCCGGAACAGGCCCTGCTCCCGGGTGTACCGCTCCACCAGGTCCACCAGGTCGGCGGGACGGCCGGTGAACCGCAGGTACGCCAGGGTCACGCCGTCCACCGGGAAGAACCCGGCCGTGGCTCCGTACTCCGGCGCCATGTTCGCGATCGTGGCCCGGTCGGGCAGGGACAAGGCGTCCAGGCCCGGGCCGTGGAACTCCACCAACTTGCCCACCACGCCGTGGTCCCGGAGCACCTCGGTCACCCGGAGCACCAGGTCAGTGGCCGTGACCCCGGCGCGGAGCCGGCCGGACAGCCGAACACCCACCACCCGGGGCGCGAGCATGTAGATCGGCTGGCCGAGCATCACGGCCTCGGCCTCGATCCCCCCCACGCCCCAGCCCAGGACCCCCAGCCCGTTGATCATGGTGGTGTGGGAGTCCGTACCCACGAGGGTGTCGGGCAGGGCCACGCCGTCCCGGACCTGCACCACCCGGGCCAGGTGCTCCAGGTTCACCTGGTGGCAGATGCCGGTGGCCGGCGGCACCACCCGGAAGTTGTCCAGCGCGCCCTGGCCCCACTTGAGGAACTCGTACCGCTCCCGGTTGCGCTCGAACTCCCGGCGGACGTTGTGCTCCTCGGCCCCGTCGGTGCCGAACCAGTCCACCTGGACCGAGTGGTCGATCACCAGGTCCACCGGGATCAGGGGGTTGATGCGGCGGGGGTCCTTGCCGAGCCGGGCCATGGCCGACCGCAGCGCGGCCAAGTCCACCACGGCTGGCACGCCGGTGAAGTCCTGGAGCAGCACCCGGGCCGGTGAGAACGCGATCTCCCGGGGCTCGCCCCGGGGGTCCCACCCGGCCAGGGCGGCCACGTCATCCTCGGCGACCAGTGCCCCGTCGCAGTTGCGCAGCAGGCTCTCGAGGAGAATCCGGATCGTGAACGGCAACCGGCCCACGTGGCCCACGCCGGCATCTTCCAGTGCCGGCAGGCTGAAGTAGTCCACGGTGCCGGCGGCGGTGGTCAGGGTCTTGCTGGCGTCGAACGGACTCGCCATGGGCGCTCCTTTCGGGTCCGGATGGTACGACGAAGCCCGTAAGAATCCCACAGCGGGGAGCCCGGTGCAAGACACCGGCCGGGTCAACCCCCGGGGCGGGTTGCGGCCGGAAGATGTCGCCCCACGGCGTCACTTCCGGACCGGTTGCACAGACCACACCTCGCCGCAGTACACGCACACGAAACAGCCCTGACGGAAGCGAAGACGGTGGGACGGGCAAACACAGGACATCGGGGTTCCTCCTCGGCGAAGACGAACGGCGGCGGACGCCGCGAACGCCCCGGGAGAAGCACGGATCGTGCCACAATATTTTCGTTCGTTATTACAAGAGGTTACAGGATACGTCCGGTGCCAGCCGTCCGGGACCGGCCCGGACCGTCTCTTTTTCGAGACGGTTCTCGCGGACCCGGCCGAGCGCCCTCCCGCACCGGTCCGTTCCGTGTCGCCCGCACCCGACGCCGCCTTCGAGAAACCGAGCGCGCTCCGGTGCATCTGAACCCTCTCGTCCCCCTCTGAAAAAGGATCCCCCGTGTCCTTGCCGTGTCGACCGCTGTCCCCGGGGCCGTCTCCAGGCGTCCTGGACCGGTGCACGTCCTGCGGCCGGTGCCGGACCGAGTGCGCGTTCCTCGCGACCCACGGCACCCCCCGGGAGGTGGTCGCACGGTTCCGGTCCGACCCCGGAGCCCACCGCAGCCTGCCGTTCGCGTGCAGCCTGTGCGGGTTGTGCGAGGCCGTGTGTCCCGGCGGCGTCCCCGTGGTCGACGAGATGCGCGCCCTGCGCCGGGACGCGAGCGACCGGTTCGGCGGGTTCCGGGCCCACCGCCGGGTCCTCGCGTACGAGGCCGTGGGTTCCTCCCGCGCGTTCCGCCTCCACCGGATTCCCGACGGATGCCGGGCCGTGTTCTTCCCCGGGTGCGCCCTGCCCGGCAACCACCCCAACGCCGTGCTGGCCGCGTACCGGCACCTGCGCAAGGACCGGCCCGACCTGGGGATCGTGCTGGACTGCTGTTCAAAGTCGTCCCATGACCTGGGGCTGGACCACCGATTTGCGGCCCGGTTCGGCCGCCTGCGGCAGGCGCTACTCGGCAGGGGGGTGGAGGAGGTCTGGACCGGGTGTCCGAGCTGCTTCCAGGTGTGGGACCGGTGCGGGGCCGGCATGACGGCGTGCACGGTGTACGAACGGCTGGAACCGGCCGGGAGCCCGAGCCGGTCCGGCGCCACCAACCCGGTGGTGGTCCACGACCCGTGCACCCTGCGCGACCGCCCCGCCGTGCACCGGGCGGTGCGCGACCTGGTCCGCACGGCTGTCGGACGGGTGGAAGAACCGCTCCACCGGCACGCCACCGCCCTGTGCTGCGGCGAAGGCGGCGCGGTCGGGTTCGTGGCGCCCGCACTGGCCGACACGTGGGCCCGCCGCCGGGCTGCCGAAGCAGGCGGTCGCACGGTGGTCACGTACTGCGCCGGGTGCGAGGAGACCCTCGGCCGCCACGCGTCCACGGTCCACCTGCTGGACCTCTTGTTTCCCGGGGGGGCGAGCCGGGCGGGAACGCTCCGGCGGTACCGGAACCGCCTCTGGCTCAAGCGGGCGCTTCGCCGGGAAGCCGGCTGAACGCCGCCGGCCGGCACACGGCCCGCCGGCCCCGGGCCTCCAGCACGACCCGCAGCTCCTGCCGCCCCTCGAGCAGCCGGGCGTGCTCGGCCCGGATCTGGCGGAAGTCGGCCGTTTCCAGGAAGCGCCGCAGGAGTTCCTCCCGGGCGCGTTCCACCGGGCCGAGGCCGCCGCCCTGGAGGGCCCTTTGCACGAGGTGCCGGTGGGCGTCCCGGGCCGCGGCTCGCACGCACCGGTCCGGCCGGACGACCAGCACGACCCGGCCGGGGGTCAGCGCACCACCAGAACCGGGCACGGGGCCTTCTGGAGCACCTTGTGGCTCACGCTGCCCAGCAGGAGGCCTTCGAAATCGGACACCCCCCGGGTGCCCATCGCGATCAGGTCGGCACCCTCCACCGCGGCTGCCGTACACACGGCCTGGGCCGGGTCGCCCTCGAGCACCCGCGCCTCGAACCCGACCCCGGCCGCCTCCAGCACGGGCCGGTACGACGCCACCAGTTTCTCGGCCTCCTCGCACGCGTGGTCGAGCACCCGCTGGTAGTAGGGCTCCCCCAGCAACTCGGACACCCTGGCCCGCACGTGGACCAGCAGGACCTTGGCGCCAGCGGTTCGGGCCAGGGCCAGCCCGTGGTCCACCGCCCGCCGGGACGCCTCGGACCCGTCCACGGGCAGCAGGATCTTTCGGTACCGGATCTCGTCCACGGTCCACCTCCTCTCGTCGCCGGTTCCCGCCCCCCTCCTTCCGATCTGTAGCACCGCGCCGGCCGCCGTCAAGCCGCGCCGCAGGTTAAAGCCCGGGCCGTCCCGGTCCGATACCACCGGAAGGAAGGCGGGGGCCGTGACACGCACCAACGGCGGTTGACCGTCGCAGGGAGGCGCAACAGTGAGACGGATCTTTCGGTGGATCGGGCACGGCGGCGGCGCGGCCGCCCAACAGGACGACGCCAGCCCCGGCGTGACGGCGGAACAGGTGGCCGCGGTACTCGACCACTTCCCGATCGGCTCCCGGGTTCAGTACCACCCCGAGTTCCAGGACAACGCCGGGCGCGATACCGTGATCCTCGCGTGCCACCTGGACGAGCTGTGGGTGTACACCGCCCACGACCTGCTGGCGGATCGCGGGACCGGGACCCTGCGGGTGAACACGGTCGACGGCGACGAACGGGTCCTGGCCGGTGCCGACGCGTTCTACCTGGCCGTGCCCCACCTCCACCGGGAGGAACTGGACTACGGCCCCGGTGGCGAGCCGACCCGGAAACTGGTGAACGACTTCCAGCGCGGCAGCGCGATCACCCTGCGCCGGCGTGGACCGGACGGCAGAATCGCCCAGGTTGTGTGCACCGTGGTGCGCGGGGCGGGCCTGCGGTCGGGGTACTTCGCCGGCCGGCGGGTGGCGTGCCTGGCCCCCGACCCGGCCACCCTGTCGGTGGTCGAGCAGCGGGAACTCCACCGGATCCCCACCCGGATCCCGGCCACCCTGTCGGTGGACCGGGACGAACCGGGCCGGCCGTGCGCGATCCTGGATTTCTCGGAGCGGTACCTGCGGGTGGCGGTGGACGGGGAACCGCCCCCCACCCCGCGAGCCGTCATCCGGATCGACCTGCCGGACGGATCCCGGTCGTTCGTGCTCCGGTGCAAGATCCACCGCAGCGAGGAAAACCAGGTGGTCCTGGCGGTGACCGGCATCCTGAAAAACCGGCGGTTCCAGCCCCTGGAGGTGGTGGACGAACTGGACTTCAAGACGAGTCTGCTCCACCATCCGGACACCCACCGGGTGCTGGTCGGAGACGGTGGGGAGGGCGGGGTCACGGCCAGACAGGGGTGAGGTACGGCCGGAGGCGATCAAGGGTCTTGGGGCCGATCCCCCGGACGGCGAGCAGGTCTTCCGGCCTGAGCGGCCGACCGAGGCGGTCGCGCAGCCGGAGGATCCGGCCGGCCGTGGCCGGGCCGATCCCGGGCAGGGCGTCCAGGTCTTCGAGGGTCGCCCGGTCGAGGTCCAGGGGGCGGCCCAGAAGCACCCCCCGCCACCCGGCCACCGGCCCGTCCGGGGGCTCCCCGGACGCCCACTGCCGGCCGCCGGCCCAGGCCGGAACCACGCCGGCCGGCCCCCAGAGCAGCTCGCCGGCCGACCCCGGCACCCCGTACACCACGGGCGCGGAACGGGGGCCGCCGGCGCCGCGGACCCACCGGACGAGCCGAGGGCACCCCCAGGCCAGCACGGCGACCACCACCAACCCCACGGCGGCGGAGAAGCGGTCCGACACGGAGCTCCTCCTGCACAGCAGGCGGTTCAGCAGGGGACAGGGGTGTCCGCCAGCCGGCCCGCCTCCACCTCGCGCATCAGCTTGTACTCGATCGAGTCCACCAGGGCCTGCCACGACGCCTGGATGATGTTCTCGCTCACCCCCACCGTTCCCCACACGTCGGCGCCGTCCGTGGACTCGATCAACACCCGCACCCGGGATTCGGTGCCGCCCCCCGAGGTGAGCACCCGCACCTTGAAATCCACGAGCCGGACGTCCCGGATCACGGGGTAGAACTTCTCCAGGGCCTTGCGCAGAGCCGCGTCCAGGGCGTTCACCGGGCCGTTGCCGATGGCCGCCGTGTGCTCGGTCACCCCGTCCACCCGGAGCATGATCGTGGCTTCGGCGAACGGCTCCTCGCTTTCGTGGCGTTTCTCGTCGATCACCCGGAACCCCACGAGCTGGAAGAACCGGCGGTGGGTACCCAGGGTCTTTTTGACCAGCACCTCGAAGCTCGCCTCGGCCCCCTCGTACTGGAACCCCTCCGCCTCCAGGTGCTTGACCCGGTCCAGGATCCTGGCGGCCAGGTCGCTTCCCTCCTCGATCTCAAGCCCCAGCTCCCGGGCCTTGGTGAGCACGTTGGCCCGGCCCGACAGGTCCGAGATCAGCACCCGTTGCCGGTTGCCGACCAGGGCCGGGTCGATGTGCTCGTAGGTCAGCGGGTTGCGCCGGACCGCGGACACGTGGACCCCGCCCTTGTGGGCGAACGCGCTGTCTCCCACGAACGGCTGGTGCTTGTCGTGGTGCAGGTTGGCCAGCTCGTTCACCAGCCGGGACACGCTGCGCAGCTTCTGGAGCCGGTCGGCCGACACGCACGACCGCCCGAGCTTCAGCACCAGGTTCGGGATGATCGACACCAGGTTCGCGTTGCCGCACCGTTCGCCGTACCCGTTGATCGTGCCCTGCACGTGGGTGGCTCCGGCCTGCACCGCCACCAGGGTGTTGGCCACGGCCAGTTCCCCGTCGTTGTGACAGTGGATGCCCAGGGGCACCGCCTCGGCCACCGCCTTCCGCACCTCTGCCACCACCCGGGACACCTCGCTGGGCAGGCTGCCGCCATTGGTGTCGCACAGCACCACCACGTCGGCCCCCCCCCGCACGGCCGCCGCCACGGTCTCCAGGGCGTACGCGGCGTTGGCCTTGTACCCGTCGAAGAAGTGCTCGGCGTCGTAGATCACCTCCCGGCCCCGGCCCTTGAGGTACGCCACGCTCTTCTCGATGATCGCCAGGTTGGCCTCGAGGGGGATCCGCAGCGCCTCGTCCACGTGCAGGTCCCAGGACTTGCCGAACACGGTCACCGTCGGGGTCTCGGCCTCGACCAGCGCCTGGATGTTGGCGTCGTCCTCGGGCGCCACGTCGGCCCGGCAGGTACTGCCAAACGCGCACAACCGGGCCTGCGCCAGCCGCAGGCGGCGGGCAGCACGGAAGAACTGGATGTCCCGGGGGTTGGACCCGGGCCACCCGCCCTCGACGTAGTGGACGCCCAGAGCGTCGAGGCGCTCGGCGATGCGCAGCTTGTCCTCGACCGTGAGGGAGATGTCCTCGGCCTGGGTCCCGTCCCGGAGGGTTGTATCGTAGATGCGGATCATGACCGTTCGGGGCACGAGGGACGAAAAGACCGGCAGAGCGGGGGCCGCCGGGACGTCAGGCGCTGCCTCCGGGGCGTTCCCCGCCCAGGCCGAACGCGTCGTGGAGCACCCGCACGGCCAGTTCGGTGTACTTCTCCGCGATCACGCACGACACCTTGATCTCGGAGGTGGAGATCATCAGCACGTTGATCCCCTCCCGGGCGAGCACTTCGAACATCCGGGCCGCCACCCCGGCGTGGCTGCGCATGCCCACCCCCACGATCGACACCTTGGTGATGCCGGTGTCGGCCGACACCTCGGCGGTCCCGAGGTCCTCGGCCACGGGCTCGATCACCGACAGGGCGCGCTTCAGGTCGGCCTGGGGCACGGTGAACGTCATGGACGTGCGATCGCCCTCGCCCACGTCCTGCACGATCATGTCCACCACGATGTTCTTCTCGGCCAGGGCACCGAAGATACGGGCCGCGATACCCGGGCGGTCGGGCACCCCCCGCACGCTCACCTTGGCCTCGTTGCGGTCGTAGGCCACCCCGGCCACCGCCACCTGCTCCATACTCTCGTCCTCCTCCACCACCCAGGTGCCCTCGGCGTCCGAGAACGACGAGCGCACGTGGATCGGAACCCCGTACTTCTTGGCGAACTCCACGGACCGGATCTGGAGCACCTTGGCGCCCACGCTGGCCAGTTCGAGCATCTCGTCGTAGGAGACGCGCTCGAGCTTGCGGGCCCGGTCGTACACGTTGGGGTCGGTGGTGTACACCCCGTCCACGTCGGTGTAGATCTCGCACGCGTCCGCGCCGAGGGCTGCCGCGACCGCCACCGCGCTGGTGTCCGAGCCGCCCCGGCCCAGGGTTGTGAGGTCGCCGCTGGGAGAGATTCCCTGGAACCCGGCCAGCACCACCACACGCCCGTCGCCCAGGGCCGTGCGAATCCGTTCGGTCTCGACCTCCTTGATCCGGGCCCGGGTGTGGGCGTCATCCGTGCAGACCCGGGCCTGGAACCCGGTCAGGGACACGGCCGGGCACCCCATCCCGATCAGGGTCATGGCCAGCAGCGAGATCGTCACCTGCTCTCCGGTGGCGAGCAGCACGTCCATCTCCCGCTCGTCGGGCAGGTCGGCGACCTGAGCCGCCAGGGCCAGCAGGTGGTCGGTCTGGCCGGCCATGGCCGACACCACCACCACCACCTCGTGCCCCTCGGCCCTGTACCGGGCCACCCGGCGGGCAACGCTGCGGATCCGCTCGGCATCCCCCACCGAGGTGCCGCCGTACTTCTGGACGATCAGGCCCACCGGTTCAGCCCCGCTTCTTCCGGCGCCCCATCTTGTGGATCGACAATCCCATGGTGTCCTCGCTGGCCTCGAGGATCACCTCGCTGATGGTGGGATGGACGTGGATCGTGGTCACGATGTCGCCCGGAGAGGCCTCCATGCGCATGGCCACCGTGATCTCGCCGATGATGTCGGACGCGCTGACGCCGACCACGCTGGCGCCGAGCACCCGGCCGGTCTCCCCGTGGGACAGGAGTTTGATGAACCCCTCGGGCGCGCCCATGCACAGGGCCTTGCCGCTCGCGGCGAACGAGAACCGCCCGACCTTGTACGGGACCCCCTGCTCCTTGAGATCCTTCTCCTTGGCCCCGACCGAGGCCACCTCGGGCGCGGTGAAGATCGCGTAGGGCACCACCGAGTAGTCCATCCAGTACTTCTTGCCCAGGGCGTTGTGCATGGCCACCAGCGCCTCGCTGGTGGCCACGTGGGCCAGCATCTGCTGCCCCACCACGTCGCCCACCGCGTACACCCCGGGCACCGAGGTCTCCATCTCGTCGTTCACCTGGACGAACCCGCGCGCGTCCAGGGCCACCCCGGCCTCCTCGAATCCGACCCCCTCGGTGTTCACCCGGCGGCCCACTGCCACCACGACCCGGTCGCACGGCAGGTCCTCGCCCCCTTCCAGGGAGACCACCACGCCGGCCTCGCCGGTCTCGGCCCCGGCCACCCGCACCCCGGTGCGCAGCGTCACCCCCCGCGCCTCCAGAACCTTGGCGACCGTGCGGCTCACGTCCCGGTCTTCGGTGGCCAGGATTCGGTCCAGGGCCTCGAGCACCACCACCCGGCTTCCAAACGCGGAGAACATGTGAGCCAGTTCGCACCCGATCACCCCGCCGCCCACGATCACCAACCGGGAAGGCAGGTCCGTGAGGCCCCACACCTGGTCGGTGGTCACGATCCGGCGGCCGTCCACAGGCAGCCCCGGTATCTCGGACGGGCGCGATCCGGTGGCCAGGATCACGCTCCGGGCCTTGACCAGGGTCTTGCTGCCGTCCGGGGCGGTGACCTGCACGGCGTCCGGCGCCACCAGCACGCCGTCGCCGGTGAGAACGTCCACGCCGTTGCCCTCGAGGAGTTTGCGGACCCCGCCCACCAGGGACCCGACCACCTGGTCCTTCCGCGCCACGCACGCGGCCAGGTCGAACCCTTCGTACCGCGCCCGGACGCCGAACGCCTCGCCGTCGCGCACCGACATCACCCGGTGGGCGCTCTCGAAGAACGATTTGGACGGGATGCAGCCGCGGTTCAGGCAGGTGCCGCCCAGGACCTCCCGCTCCACCAGGCACACCTTGGCGTCCAGTTGCCCGCCCCGGATCCCGGCGACGTAGCCGCCCGGCCCACCGCCCACGATCACCACGTCGTAGGTCATTCGCGTTCCTCCCTCGCGTCATCCCGGACCGGCGCCCCGGCAGCCGCCAGCACCCGGCGCGCCACCGGCCCATCGGCGTCCGCGTCCAGGAGCCGCCCGTCCGCCCCGTCCCACCGGAACCGGATCCGCAACCGGTCCGGGGGCAGACACCCAAAAAAAAGATCGGGCCATTCTAACACGCAGACCCCTTCGCCGCCCAGCACCCCCTCGAACCCGAGATCCTCGAACTCGTCCGGGGTTTCCAGCCGGTACAGGTCCAGGTGGTGCAACCGGAGACGCCCGCCGTACTCGTTGTGAATCGTGAAGGTGGGGCTCGTGACGTACCGCCATCGGGGTACGCCCAGTCCCCGGGCCACCCCTTTGGCGAACACGGTCTTGCCCGCCCCCAGGTCCCCCTGGAGGAGGACCACCAGCCCGGCCTCGGCCGCGCGGCCCACGGCCGCGCCCACGGCTGCGGTGTCCTCGGGGGTCGGGCAGCGGTACCGGCGGGTCATTTCCCGGCGGCGGCCCGGATGAGATCGAACTTGCCCACCACCCCCACCAGGGCGCCGGACGCGTCCACCACCGGGATCGTGTGGGCGCCCCGGTCGGCCATCAGGGCCGCGATCTGTTCCAGGGTCGCGTCCTCGGTCACCGTGGCCGGGTCGGAGGTCATGATCTCTCCCACCGTGGTCGCGGTCATCCGCCGCAACTCCTCCTCCAGTTTGCGGGAGCCGCCCAGAACGACCACCGCGTCGAACACGGCAACCACCGTGGGGATGTGCAGGTGCTGGTTCCGGAGGATCCAGTCGGTCTCGGTGACCACCCCCACCAGGGCGCCGGACGCGTCCACCACCGGGAAGCCGCCCACCCGGTGCTCGGTGAACTTGCGCGCCAGTTCGTCCAGGGGTGTATCGGGGGTCACCGTGTGCACGGTACGGGCCATCACGTCGCGGGCCGAGGGCATGGGCGCTCCTTTGTTCCGGGGCTCGGTGGGGAGGAGTATGCCCTGGGGCCGGCCCGTTGGGAAGCCCCGAACGGCCGGTTTCAGGCGGGACGTACCGGCCGGCCGAGGAACGCCAGGAACGCACCGGGCAGCGCGGCGACCAGGTCCGACGCGGTCATGCCGTCCGCGCCCACCTCGCGAGCCGCGTCGGCCCCCGCTGTCGCGTGCAGGTGCACGCCCAGACGGGCGGCGCCGAGCATGGGCAGGCCGCGGGCCGCCAGGGCACCGATCACACCGGCCAGCACATCGCCGGTGCCGGCCGTGGCCAGGCCGGGCACGGGGCCGCCCACGAGCCACGCCGGACCGTCGGGGCCGGACACCAGGGTACCCGCCCCCTTGAGGACGACCACCGAGCCGAACCGGCGGGCCAGTTCCACCACGGCGCCGGGGCGGTCGGCCTGGACATCCCGGGGGGTGGTGCCCAGGATGCGGGCCGCCTCCCCGGGGTGGGGGGTGAGCACGGCCGGGCACCCGCTGCGCCACAGGGCAGGCTCCCGGGCGAGGATGTTCAGGGCGTCCGCGTCCAGCACCAGCGGGCACCGTCCGTCCCGGAACAGCCTGTCCAGGAACGCCACGGCGCCCGGGGAGGTCCCCATCCCCGGGCCCACCACGATCGCGTCGGCGCCCAGGAGCAGCCCGGACACCTCGGCCCACTGGTCCTCGTCCCAGCCGCTGCCCCCCCCCACCGGCACGGTCATCACCTCGAGGGGCAGCCTGGG
>JAJRUI010000132.1 GCA_024277875.1 Deferrisomatales bacterium | reverse complement strand
CACGAACGCCCGGCGGATCCGGCGCCCCTCCTCGGTGCGGACCGGGATGTTCTGGAGGTTCGGGTCGCTGGACGACAGCCGGCCGGTGGCGGTGACCGCCTGGTTGAACGAGGTGTGGATCCGGCCGGTGTCGGGGTTGACTAGCTGGGGCAGGGCGTCGGTGTAGGTGCTCTTGAGCTTGGCCACGGTGCGGTAGTCCAGCACCTTTGCCGCGATCGGATGGTCCGCGGCCAGGCGCGCCAGCACCTCGGCGTCGGTGGACCACCCGGTCTTGGTGCGCCGCCCCCGGGGCAGCCCGAGGCGCTCGAACAGCACCTCGCCCAGCTGTTTCGGGGACGCCACGTTGAACGCCACCCCGGCCAGGTCCTGGATCTCGGTCTCCAGGCTGGACAGCCGGTCCTCGAACTCCCGGCTGAGGCCCTCCAGGAAGGCCGCGTCCACCCGGATCCCGGTCCACTCCATGTCGGCCAGCACCTCGACCAGGGGCATCTCCACGTCCCGGAACAGGACCTCGTGGCCGGTCTCGGCCAGCAGGGGCTGGAGTTCGTCCACCAGCCGCAGGGCGATGTCCGCGTCCTCGGCGGCGTACACCGCGGCCTCGTCCACGGGGACCTCCTCGAACCCGCGGCGGTCCTTGCCCTTTCCCGTCACCTCGCCGTAGGTGATCGTTCGGTGGCCGAGCAGGGCGGCGGCCAGGGCGTCCAGGGAGTGGGCCTTGGCCCCCGGCCGGGCCAGGTACGACGCGATCATCGTGTCGAACGCCACCCCGGCCACGGTCACGCCGGCCCGGCGCAGCACCTGGAGGTCGAACTTGAGGTTCTGTCCCACCTTGGGGCGGGCCGGGTCCTCCAGCACCGGCCGCAGCCGGTCGAGCACCGCGTCCCGATCGAGCTGTTCCGGCTGCCCGTCTCCCACGTGGCCCACCGGGATGTAGACCGCCTCGCCCGGCCGCACCGACAGCGACAGGCCCACGAGCCCGGCGCGGCGGGGGTCGAGGCCGGTGGTCTCGGTGTCCAGGGAGATCCTGTCGGCCCGTTCGATGTCGGCGGCGACCGCGTCCAGGCCGGCCGGGTCCAGCACGCACCGGTACCCGTGGCCGGTGGTGCGGGTGTGGTCGGAGAACTCGGACAGCAGCCGGCCGAACTCGAGTTCCCGGAACAGGGGGGTCAGGGCGGACAGGTCCGGCTCCTGGCGGGCCGACCCGTCCAGGTCCAGGTCCACGGGCACGTCGCGGACCAGCCGGGCCAGCTCCCGGGACAGCCGGGCCTGGTCCGCGTATCGCTCCAGGTTCTCCCGCCGTTTCTTCCCCCCGACCCGGTCCACCTGGTCGAGCAGGCTGTCGATCGAGCCGAACTCCCGGATCAGGTTCCCCGCGGTTTTGACCCCGATCCCGGGCACCCCGGGGATGTTGTCCGACGCGTCCCCGGCCAGGCCGAGCACCTCCACCACCTGCTCGGGGGGAACCCCGAACTTCGCCACGACCTCTTCCGGGCCCGACACCCGGTCCTTCATCGTGTCGAGCAGCCGCACCCGGTCCCCCACGATCTGCATCAGGTCCTTGTCGCCGGTCACCACGGTCACCTCGAGCCCCGCGTCCACGGCCTTGCGGGCCAGGGTGGCGATGATGTCGTCGGCCTCGAACCCCTCCTTCTCGATGGCCGGGATCCGCAGCCCCCGCACCACCTCCTTGATCAGGGGCACCTGGGGCACCAGGTCCTCGGGCATGGCCTCCCGGTTCGCCTTGTACTCGGGGTAGAGGTCGTTGCGGAAGGTCGGCCGTTTGGCGTCGAACACCACGATCACGTGGTCGGGCTGCTCCTCCCGGAGGACCTTGAGGAGCATGTTGGTGAACCCGAGCACCGCGTTGGTGGACACGCCCTTGGCGTTGCTCAGGTGCCGGATCGCGTAGTAGGCCCGGTAGATGTACGACGAGCCGTCGACCAGGTACAGGCGTTTGGGGCGGGACATGGGGGGACTCCGGCGTCGGGGTGCGCGGGACCGCAGGATGCCCCAACCCGGGGTCGCGCGTCCAGGCCCCGGCTCACGCGGTGCGCCGGGCCCGGTTGGTCACCGCGATGCCGGCCAGCACGAGGGCTCCGCCCGCCAGCAGGGAGCCGTCCACCGGTTCGCCCAGCAGCGCGGCCGACAGCAGCACCCCGCTCACCGGCACCAGGTTGATGAACACCCCGGCCCGGGCCGCTCCCAGAGCCTCCACGCCCCGGTAGTACCACACGAACGCCAGGGCTGAGCCGCCCAGGGCCAGGTACAGCAGGGCGGCCCACGCGGCCGGGGAGTAGCCAGCGGCCGCTCCGAACACCCCTTCGGCCGCGGCCGGCCCCAGGAGCACTAGATCCCCGGCGGCGCACGCGTACAGCACGGTCTCCAGGGGCCGGGCGTCCCGGAGCGCCACCTTGCCCACCAGGGTGTACGCGGTCCAGCTGGCCACGCACCCGAGGATCGCGAGTTCCCCCACACCGGCTCGCCCCCCGAACAGCTCGCCGGGGCTGCCGTGGGTCACGACCACCAGAGCGCCCAGCACGGACACCGCCACCCCTGCCGCGCCCAGCCGGCCGAGGGGTTCGCCGAGGAGCCACGCCGACCCCACGGCGATCGCCACTGGGTTCAGGGCGATGATCACCGAGGCGCGACCGGCCGGCACCGTCTGGAGACCGGTAAAGAACAGGGCGTTGTACGCGAAGATCCCGGTGAGCCCCAGGAGCACGGACGGCAGGAGCTGGGCCCGCCCCGGCCACTGGACCCGTCCCCGACTGCGTGCCGCCGCCCACAGGGCTGCGAACGCCAGGGCGAACCGCAGGAACGCGGCCGAGAACGGCGGCACCTCCCGGGCGAGGATCCTGCCGGCCACGAAGGTGCCCCCCCACAAAAAAGCGGTCAGGACGAGCCTTGCGTAATGTCCGAACTGGGGCACAATGGCTTCTCCGGGCGGGGACGATTCGCGGGGGTCAAACAGGTTTTGTTCTTGAAAAACCGGGGCGACCCGTGTTATTCGAGAGCGGCGTGTCCTGGGCCGTAGCCCTTGAAAAGGAGGAAAAGGATGAGAAAGATCGGTATGGCGGTATCGGCACTGTGTGTATCGTTGTTGTTGGTCTGCGGGATGGCGTTCGCGGGCGAAACGCTGGACGCCGTCCGGGCAAAAGGCTTTGTTCAGGTCGGTGTGAATGGTAGCGTCTTTGGTTTTGGCGCGCCAGACAAAAGCGGAGTGTGGCGGGGTCTCGACGTGGATACGGGCCGTGCAATCGCAGCTGCCGTCTTTGGTGACGCCAGTAAGATCAAATTCACGCCGCTTACGGCTGTTCAGCGTTTCACGGCCCTGCAATCCGGTGAGATCGACGTGTTGTGCCGGAACGCGACCCGTACCCTGGGCCGAGAGACGAAGCTCGGTCTCAACTTCGTGACGGTCAACTACTACGATGGCCAGGGCTTCATGGTGCCCAAGAGCCTCGGCGTCAAGAGCGCCAAGGAACTCGACGGCGCCACGGTGTGCGTGCTGCCCGGCACCACCACCGAGATGAACGCGGCGGACTTCTTCCGCACCAACGGGATGAAGTGGAAGCCGGTGGTGATCGAGAACACGGCCGAGCTGGCCAAGACGTTTTTCGCCGGCCGGTGCGACGTGCTCACCTCGGACGCGTCCCAACTCGCCGGCACCCGGGCCGTGGCCCCGAACCCCAAGGACTACGTGATCCTGCCCGAGCGGATCTCCAAGGAGCCCCTGGCCCCGTGCGTGCGCCACGGTGACGACCAGTGGCGCGACATCGTGGACTTCTCGGTGCTGGCGATGATCGCGGCCGAAGAACTGGGCATCACCTCCAAGAACGTGGACAGCCTGCTAAAGAGCAAGGACCCCAAGGTGCAGCGGTTCCTGGGCGTCACCCCCGGCAACGGCGCCGCCCTCGGGCTGGACGAGAAATGGGCCTACAACATCATCAAGCAGGTGGGCAACTACGGCGAGGTGTTCGAGCGCAACGTGGGCGTGAACACCCCGCTGGGGCTCGAGCGCGGCCTGAACGCCCTGTGGACCCAGGGCGGGCTGATGTACGCCCCTCCGTTCAAGTAGATCGAGCCCGGCCGGGCGCCCGAGGGCGCCCGGCCGCCTCGCTTTCCGGTCCTGCGCCGCTACCTGCGTCCGAGCTTCTGCCATGCCCGACCCTGCCGCCCCGACCTCGCCCGAGCAGCACCGGAACGCCGTCCCGTTCTGGAACGACCCCGACAAGCGGGCGATCGCGTTCCAGGCCCTGGTCCTGGCCGGGGTGGGCGCCCTGGGCTACTACCTGTTCCACAACACCCTGGTGAACCTGGACCGCCAGAACATAGCGACCGGGTTCGGGTTCCTGGGCAAGGAGTCCGCGTTCGAGATCGGCGAGTCGCTGATCTCGTACTCGGCCGCCGACACCTACGCCAAGGCCCTGCTCGTGGGGGTCCTGAACACCCTCAAGGTGTCGTTCATCGGGATCGTGCTCACCGTGGTGCTGGGCACGGTGATCGGGATCGCCCGGCTGTCGACCAACTGGCTGGTGTCCCGGCTGGCCGGGGGATACATCGAGCTGTTCCAGGACATCCCGGTCCTGCTCCAGCTGTTCTTCTGGTACTCGATCTTCTACGAGTTCCTGCCCGCTCCCCGGAACGCCCTCAATCCGATGGCCGGGGTGTTCCTGTGCAACCGCGGGCTCCTGTTCGGCGTGCCCGTGCCCCACCCCGCGTACAAGGTGGCTGCCGCCGCGTTCCTGGCCGCGTGCGTCCTGGTGTGGGTGATCCGCCGGTGGGCGCGCCGGCGCCAGGAACGAACCGGCCAGATCTTCCCGACGGTGCGGGTGGGCCTGGCGCTCTTGGTGGGGCTGCCGGTGGCCGGGTGGGCCGTTGCTGGCGCCCCCACCGCCATGGACCTGCCCCGCCTGCAGGGGTTCAACTTTGTGGGCGGGCTCTCGTTGAGCCCCGAGTTCGCGGCGCTGCTGATGGGGCTGGTGCTGTACACGGCCGCGTTCGTGGCCGAGATCGTGCGCGCGGGCATCCAGTCGGTGAGCCACGGCCAGACCGAGGCGGCCATGTCCCTGGGCCTGAAGCCGTCCCAGACCCTGAACCTGGTGATCCTGCCCCAGGCCCTGCGGGTGATCATCCCGCCGCTGACGAGCCAGATGCTCAACCTGACCAAGAACAGCTCCCTGGCCGTGGCGATCGGGTTCCCCGACTTCGTGGCCGTGACCAACACCACGATCAACCAGACGGGCCAGGCGATCGAAGGGGTCGCGCTGATCATGGCCGTGTACCTCCTGTTCAGCCTGAGCACTTCGGCGTTCATGAACTGGTACAACAAGAAGATGGCGCTGGTGGAACGATGACCGTCTCCGGGAACGCCCCAAAGGCCGAGGTCCTGCGCCCGCCCGTCACCCGGGTTGGGGTGGTCGGGTGGATGCGGGAGAACCTGTTCAACGGGTGGCTGAACTCCGTGCTCACCCTGGTGGTGTTGTACGGGCTGTGGCAGGTGGTGCCGCCCCTGGTGCGGTGGGCCCTGGTGGACAGCCTGTGGAACTCCACGCCTGAGGCGTGCCGGTCGATCGACGGCGCGTGCTGGTCGTTCGTGCCGGCCAACCTGCGGTTCATCGTGTTCGGGTTCTACCCGGCCGACCAGCAGTGGCGGCCCCTGGTGTCGATGGTCCTCCTGGTGGCGCTGCTCTGGTGGAGCCGGGACCGCTCCCACTGGAACAGGCGCCTCGGCTGGGTGTGGGCCGCGGGCCTGGTGGTGATGGGGGTGCTGATGCGGGGCGGGATCCTCGGGCTCCAGGGGGTCGAGACCAGCCTGTGGAGCGGCCTGCCCCTGACCCTTCTGCTGTCGGTGTTCGGCATGGTGGCCGCGTACCCGTTCGGGGTGGTGCTGGCCCTGGGGCGCCAGTCCCGGTTGCCCGCGGTCAAGTCCCTGTGCGTGGTGTACATCGAGATGATCCGGGGCGTGCCCCTGATCAGCATGCTGTTCATGGCGTCGGTGATGTTCCCCCTGTTCCTGCCCGAGGGGGTCACGATCAACAAGATCCTGCGGGCCCTGGTCGCGATCATCCTGTTCACGGCGGCCTACATCGCCGAGGTGGTTCGGGGCGGGCTCCAGGCCATGCCCAAGGGGCAGTACGAGGCGGCCGAGGCCCTGGGCCTGAACTACGTGCAGACCATGCGGCTGGTGATCCTGCCCCAGGCCCTCAAAATCGTGATCCCGCCCACGGTGGGCATCCTGATCTCCGCGTTCAAGGACACCTCCCTGGTGGTGATCATCGCCCTGTACGACCTGCTGAACACCACGAAGTCGGCCCTGTCCAACCCCAAGTGGATGGGGTTCAGCACCGAGGCGTACATCTTCGTGGCGGCGATCTACTTCGTGTGTTGCTACGCCATGTCCAACTACAGCCGCCGGCTCGAGCGCGAGTTGACCCCGGGCCGCGCCGGCTCGGACCCGTGACGACCCCTCACCGGAGCACCGCAATGTCCAGCGACGCGACCGCCCCAGACCGTCCGGTCATCCAGATGGAGCACGTGCACAAGTGGTTCGGCGAGCTCCACGTGCTCAACGACATCAACCTGGAGGTGGGCCAGAGCGAGCGGATCGTGATCTGCGGGCCCTCCGGGTCAGGCAAGTCCACCCTGATCCGGTGCATCAACCGCCTCGAGGAGCACCAGCGGGGCCGGATCGTGGTGGACGGCATCGAACTGACCAACGACGTCAAGAACATCGAGAAGATCCGGGCCGAGGTGGGCATGGTGTTCCAGCACTTCAACCTGTTCCCCCACCTGACGATCCTCGACAACCTGACCCTCGGGCCGATCTGGGTGCGCAAGACCCCCCGGCGGGAGGCCGAGGAGACCGCGATGTACTTCTTGGAGAAGGTCCACATCGCGGACCAGGCCCGGAAGTACCCGGGACAGCTCTCGGGGGGACAGCAGCAGCGGGTGGCCATCGCCCGCAGCCTGTGCATGAAGCCGCGGATCATGCTGTTCGACGAGCCCACCTCGGCCCTGGATCCGGAGATGGTCAAGGAGGTCCTGGACGCGATGATCGAGCTGGCGGAAGAGGGCATGACCATGCTGGTGGTGACCCACGAGATGGGGTTCGCCAAGAGCGTGGCCCACCGGGTGATCTTCATGGACGAGGGCCAGATCGTGGAAGAGAACGAGCCCCACGCGTTCTTCGACAACCCCCGGCACGAACGAACCCAGCTGTTCCTCAGCCAGATCCTCCACTGATGGCCGCGCCGCGCGTTTTCGGACTCCTGGCCGTCCTGCCCTCGGTTGCGGCGGCCGGCCCGATGGACCGGCTGCGGGGGGTGAGCGAGCACGCCCGCCGCCGGGTCGAAGGCGGCCCCGAACACCTGGGGGTGCTGGTCGCCGCGGTCGTGGTCGCGGTGGTGGTGATCGCCGTTGCCGCGTGGTGGACGCGCCGGCGCAGGGGGCGGTGACGGCGGGGGGCTACCCGTCCACCGCCTGCCGGATCCGGCGGCCGAGGGCCTCGGCATCGCGCCGCACCTCGCCGGAGCGGGCGAAGCAGTGGACCGGCGTGGTGTCCACGGTCGCGTCCGGACCGTAGAGCATCCCCAGGGCGGACATGTCGCACCGGTCGCCGTACCCGCACCCGAGGCACGGGACGTTGCCCTGCTGGACCACCGACCCCACGAACGCCATCCCTTCCTCCATCGCGAAGAACCGCACGGCGTCCACCCCCAGGTCTCCGGCCGGCGGCAGGGCCGAAGAGCCGGGCGGGACGGCCGTGGTGACCACCGCGGCCATCGCTTTGCCCCGCAGCAGGCCGTCGCGGTGCCGCAGGGGGTAGAGGCGTTCCAGGAACGCCTTGGTGCGGGCGTCCAGGGTGCAGTAGGGGGTGAACCCGCCCACCACCACGGCCCGGGCTGCCCGGACCTCCTCGGCGAGCACCCTGCCGTCGTCGTCGATGACGCACCGGTTGGTCTCGAGGCAGCCCAGGCACGCCCGGCACGGCGCCACGGTGAGGTCCGAGAGCTTGAAGAACGCGTGGTCGAGGCCGGTGGCCTCGCACACGGCCCGCACGGCCAGGTCGGTGTTGGAGTCGGGCAGGGGGGAGCCAGAAACGCCGATCACGGTCGCCATGGTCACACCTTTGCAGCGGGGGAGGGGCCGGAGCAGGCCGGGGCCAGCAGGCCGTGCAGCGTGGCCCGGAAGCGGTCGAGGGAGGCCGGGACCACCTCGATCGGCACGTGGACGTACTCGAAGGACGCGAGCAGTTCCAGGTTGTCGAGGGGGGCCAGCCCGAAGTCCAGGAGGTAGACGACCTCGTAGCGGCCGAACGCCTGGCGGGCGTCCACCGGATCCCACCCCAGCGCGTCCTGGAAGATCTCGCGCCAGTGGTCGAGCCAACCGGGGGTCATCACGAACCCGCGGCGGGCCTCCAGTTCCGCCCTCTGGCCGTCGTCCAGGAACACGGCCACGCAGTCCTTGCCCGGAAGGCGCCGCCCGGCCCGTTCCGACAGCAGCCGGCCCAGGTCGGGGTGGCACCCGGCCAGCAGGCACGCGGTCGTCCCGGCTTCCAGGTGCCGGTCCAGGGCGCCCTTCAGCCGGCCCAGGTCCGCGTGCAGCCCCGGCGAGAGCCAGGTGATTTTTCCAGCCCGGTCCCCCAGGACGTGCTCGGCCTCCGCGCGGAACACCGCGCACCCCACCAGCCCCGTCACGGCGCGCCCTCCGCCACGAAAAGGTTCCGGCCGTCGGAGCGGATCCGCCCGCTGGAGCGCAGGCGTCCCAGGGCGCGGGTCACGCTGACCCGGTGGGCCCCCACCAGGCACGCGATCTCCTCGTGGGTCAGGGGAAACGGGATCGTCCACCCCCCCGGGCCACGGTCGCCCAGTTCCTGGGCCACGTTGACCAGCACCCGGTACATGCGCTCCTCGAGCATCGGCTCGGACAGCGCCTCGAGCTTGCCCCGGAGTTGCTCGATCCGCTGGGCCAGGTTGCGGATCACCCGCATCCCGATCCCCGGGTTCTCCTCCACCAGCCGTTCGAACCGGCCCTTGTCCACCCCGCACGCGAGCACGGGTTCCAGGCAGGTGGCAGACACCGGGTAATCCCCGTCCTCGAGGAACACGCTCTCCCCGAGCAGGTCCCCCGGCCGCCGCAGGTCCAAGGTCAGGCTGCGGCCGTCCTCGGTTATTTTCCACAGCTTCACCGATCCCGCCTTGAGCAGGTACATGGTGTCCGCGGGCTCTCCCTGGCGGAACAACACCTCGCCGGGGACGAGCCGGCGCCGCACCAGGTTCCGGGCCACCGCCTCCCGGGCTTCGCCGTCCAGGCCGTCGAACAGCCACACCTGGCCGATGCACCGGGGGTGGAGCCCCGGGCCGGCCAGTCGTTCGCAAAGGCAACGGGGGTTGGCCACGGCACGCCTCCTCTCTCCGGGATCACTATACCCGCAGGGGGCGGTGCGTGCTGTAGCCGGGGCTACCGGCGGCGTCCGGTTTTTCGGGGGGGCGGCCGGAACGGGGGCGGGGACGGAGGCGCCGGGCGGCCGCGGGCCGGTGACCCGCGTCTACGCGGCCGCCACCGCCTTGCCGGGCTGCGCCGGCGTGAGCTGGTCCAGCCACAGCGCCCGGTCGTCCCTTTTGAGCACGAGCATCCGGTCCTCGTCGGCCGGGTCCCGGGCCCGGTGGTACCGCGCGTAGATGTGGCGGTCGTCCACGCCCACGATCTCGACCTTGCCGGTGGCGTGGGACAGCACGAACCGGGCCCGCCGGGCGAGGCCCGACACCTGTTTGCGGGCCTCGGAGACCGCTTGCCAGCCCGCCACGATCGGTACGGCGAACGGCGCGTTGCCCGTGGTGGGGCGCATCTGGAAAAAGTAGTACTGGGGCGCCCCCAGGTCGGACAGGGTCTGCAGGAGCCGGGCGAGGACCGCCGGGTCGTCGTTGATGCCCCGCACCACCGGGCACTGGTTCAGGATCTGGACCCCGCACTCCTGCACCGCCTCCAGCGCGGCCCGGGCTTCGGCCGAGATCTCCCTCGGGTGGTCGAAGTGGGTCATCAGGTACACGCTGCACCCCTCGGCCTGCAACGCCCGGAACAGGTCGGGGAGGCTGGGGTCCGACGTGATCCTGCGGGGGTTGAACGCCGGCATCTTGCTCCCGATCCGGATCGTGCGCACGTGGGGGGTCCGGGCGAACCCCAGGGCGATCCGCCGCAGGCGGCGGGTGGACAGGATCAGGGGGTCCCCGCCGGTGAGCAGCACGTCCGTGATCTCGGGGTGCTGGCGCACGTAGTCAACGGCCGTGTCGGGGGCGCGCAGGGTTTCGGGGCGCGTGCCGAGGAACAGCCGCTTCCGGAAGCAGTAGCGGCACACCCCGGCGCACACGTGGGTGGTCAGGACCACCGCGGTGTCCCGGTACTTGTGCTGCACCCCCGGGACCACCGTGTTCGCCGCCTCGTCGCTGGGATCCAGGGAGCCCCAGGGAGTCAGCTCTTCCGGGGTGGGCACGACGAGCCGCTTGAGCGGGTCGTCCCGGTCGGCCCACGCGATCCGGTCCAGATAGTACCGGCTGGCCCGGAACGGGTAGCAGTCTTCGACGCGGCCGAGGACAGCGGTCTCCTCGGACGCTGCCCCTGCGATCCGGCGCACGGCGGTCACGTAGCGCGAGCCGCGGGGCGGGGGACGGGTGCTCAGCATGGCGATTCTCCAAGAGTCCAGGAACGTCGGATCCGTTTCCGTCCTTTGTCGCATAAAACGGTGTTTGTTGGCAAGTGCGGCCGCTCCCGAGGTACTAAATCCATCGAAAGTATTGCCAGATCCCTATCCTTCCCCTTGGATAGTGCGGGGTGGGGGTCTGGTGGAGCGCCGGGTGCGGCCCCTTGACTCGCCGCGCCGTTCGAACGCCCGGATCGTCTCCGAACGCCAAGGGT
>JAJRUI010000131.1 GCA_024277875.1 Deferrisomatales bacterium | reverse complement strand
GGCTGGTGGAGCGCCGGGTGCGGCCCCTTGACTCGCCGCGCCGTTCGAACGTCCGGATCGTCTCCGGACGCCAAGGGTTCCGCTGGCAAGGCCCGGACCAACCGGCAAACAGCGGCATCGCAAGGCGCGGCAATCGGGTGCCGCTACTGGCACCCGGCCGGAACCAGGCGCCCACCCCGTACCCTGGCAATACAATTGCAGGTCTTAGTACCGGAAACCTGCATCCCAACCGGCCCGGGCTGGAAGCCCGGGCCGGTTGGGATGCTAGAGCCGTTTCTTGACGTCCGCCACGGCGAGGACTTTCAACTCCTCGGCCTCGGTGAACAGCCGGGCCCGTTCGGCCACGAGCATCTCCTTGAACGACGCGGTCTTGATGGACGGCAGGTTGATGTCCACGCTGAGCATGGCCGCCTTCAGGGCCGCCTCGGCGATGTACGCGCCCACGCCCACGTCGGAGATGGCGCCCTTGTTGCCCACGGGCGCGATCTCGGCCGCGTACTCCAGGATCTCCAGGCACTTCTTGCAGATGTCCAGGGGCACCTGGGACGCGTTTTGGGCGGCCTTTTCCATGGCGTCGGCCTTGGCCGCCTTTTGCTCGTCGGTGTCGGACGGCATCCGCCAGGCGTCCATGAAGATGCCGAACGCCTGCATGTCCCTGGCGGTCAGGTCCTTGAGGTCCTCGATGATCCGGGCGCACCCGTCGGCCACCTTCTGGGCCAGGTCCTGGGCGTCCTCGTAGCCCTTCTTGCCCAGGGTCAGGTTGGCCACCATGCTCACCATGGCCGCGGCGTTGGCCGCCACCACAGCGCTGACGCTGCCGCCGCCGGGGGTGGCGCTCTTTGACGCGGCGACCTCCAGGTACTCGTTCAGGCTCTTTTCGTAGATCGACATGGGGATCCTCGTTGTCGGTGATCGGTGATCGGTGACTCGTGATGGCCGTCAGCCTTCAGCGATCAGCTTGGCTGGCGGCTGACCGCTTCCCTCACAGCCCTTTCTGGAGTTTCAGGGCCTTGATGGTGTTGCCGATGATGATGGTGGTGGTCAGGCTGCCCACGCCGCCCGGCACCGGGGTGATCACGCCGGCCACATCGGACGCGGCGGGCTCCACGTCGCCGGTGATCGAGCCGTCGGCGGTCTCGTTGATGGCCGCGTCGATCACGGTGGCGCCGGGCCGCACCATGTCTTTCTTGACCAGGTGGTCGGCGCCCGCGCCGGCCGCGGCCACCAGGATCTCGGCCTCCCGGCACGCGCCGGCCAGGTCGGCGGTGCGGCTGTGGCACACGGTCACGGTGGCGTCCCGGCCCTTCTGGAGGAGCAGCATGGCCAGGGGCCGGCCCACGGTGTCGCCCCGGCCCACCACGGTGACCCGCTTGCCCTTGATCGCGACCCCGGCGCGCTCGATCAGCTCGATGCACGCCAGCGGGGTGGCCGGCACCAGGGCCAGGTGCTCCTGGCCGCCCAGCAGGTAGCCGCGCATCTCGGCCGTGACCCCGTCCACGTCCTTGGCCGGGAGGATCGCGTTCATCACCTTGCTCTTGTCGATGTGGCCCGGCAGGGGCAGTTCCACCAGGATGCCGTGGACGTCCGGGTCGGCGTTGAGCTTTTCGACCATGGCCACCACGTCGGCCTCGGGGGTGTCCTCGGGCATCTCGTGCACCTCGACCGGGACCCCGATCTTCTCGCCGGTGCTCACCTTGTTGCGGGCGTACCACACGCTGCCCGGGTCGGAGCCCACCAGGACCACCGACAGCTTGGGCGTGACCCCCTTCGCCTTGAGCGCGTCCACCTCGGCCCGCAGCTCCCCGCGGATCTCCTCGGCGATCGGCGCCCCCTTGATGATCTTTGCGGCCATCGGATCCTCCCTTCCTCGAAACCCCAGGTTCGAAAAACTCCCCAAAAACGGGGACCAAAGCCGAGCGTAGAAAATCACAAGCTCCGGCGGCGTGTCAACCGTTGGTCGCTGGCCCGGGCCCCTATCCCACCCGGGCCAGCTGGAGCCGCCCCTGCCACCGGTCGCGCAGGGCGTCCCGGAGGGCCGGGTACCGGCCCGTGGCCAGGCCCGGGTCCCGGGCCAGGGTCTCCCGGGCCAGGTCCCGGGCCTGCTGGAGCACGGGGCCGTCGCGCAGGATGTTGCCGATGCGGAAGTCGGGCAGGCCGGACTGCCGGGTGCCCAGCAGGTCGCCGGGGCCGCGGATCCGCAGGTCCTCTTCGGCGATCCGGAACCCGTCGCCGGTGCGGGCCAGCACCCGGAGCCGCTCCCACCCGTCCCGGCCCACCCGGCTGCCGGCCACGAGCACGCAGTACGACCGGTGGCCGCCCCGCCCCACCCGGCCCCGCAGCTGGTGGAGCTGGGCCAGCCCGAACCGCTCGGCGTGCTCCACCACCATCACGGTGGCGTTGGGCACGTCGATGCCCACCTCGATCACGGTGGTGCACACGAGCACCTGGAGCCGGCCGGCGGCGGACGCGGCCATCACGGCCTCCTTGTCGGCCGCCCGCATCCGGCCGTGGAGCAGCCCCACCTCGAGGCCCGGGAACACCTCGTCCCGGAACCGGTCGGCCATGGTGGTGGCGGCCCGCAGGTCTTCCAGGGCCTCGCTGTCGTCCACCAGGGGGTATACCAGGTACGCCTGCCGGCCCAGGGCCACCTGGTCCCGGACGAACGCGTACACCCGGCCCAGGTCCTTCTCGCGCACGACCCGGGTGGCCACGGGCGTGCGGCCGGGCGGGAGTTCGTCGATCACCGACAAGTCCAGGTCGCCGTACACGGTCATGGACAGGCTGCGGGGAATCGGGGTGGCGGTCATCACGAGCACGTCCGGGCGGGCGCCCTTCTCCACCAGGCCCGCCCGCTGGAGCACGCCGAACCGGTGCTGCTCGTCCACGATCACCAGGCCCAGCCGGGCGAACGACACCCCCTCCTGGATCAGGGCGTGGGTGCCCACGGCCAGGTGGACCGCGCCCGACGCCAGGCCCTCCAGGATCCGCTCCCGGTCGGGCCGGGGCGTGCCGCTGGTGAGCACGGCCACGTCCACGGGCAGGTCCCGGCACAGGGCCGACAGGGTCCACCCGTGCTGCTCGGCCAGGATCTCGGTGGGCGCCATCAGGGCCGCCTGGTACCCGCTCTCCACGGCCATCAGGGCGGCCACCAGGGCCACCAGGGTCTTGCCGCTGCCCACGTCGCCCTGGAGCAGCCGGTGCATCGGCCGGGGCTGTTCCATGTCGCGCCGGATCTCCCGGAGCACCCGGCGCTGGGCCCCGGTCAGGGAGAACGGCAGGCCGTCCAGCAGGGCCCGGACCAGCCTGAAGTCGGGCCGCAGCGCGATGCCGTCCCGCAGGGCCACGCCCTCCTTTTTCAGGAGCAGCCCGAGCTGGAGGAAGTAGAACTCCTCGAGCACCAGGGCCCGGCGCGCCGCCGCCACCCGGGCGTCCAGCCCGGGGCCGCCCCGGGACGGGAAGTGCACCTCCCGGTACGCATCGGCCATGGCCGGCAGGTCGGGCCGGCCGGGCAGGTCGGCGGGCACCAGGTCGGCCACGGCGGGCAGGGCCCGGTCCAGGGCGGCCGCCAGGATCCGGCGCAGGGCCCGGGGGTGGACACCCTCCACCTCGGAGTAGATCGGCACCACCCGGTCGAACCCCTCGGCCTGGCCGCCGTCGCCCAGCACCTCGAGTTCGGGGTGGTGCACCTCGCAGCGGCCCTGGAACACCCGCACGGGCCCCGAGCCCACCACCTCGGCGCCGGCCGGCAGGCTCTTCTGGAGCCACGCGAAGTTGCCCCGGAACCACTTGAGGGTGGCGCGGCCGGTGCCGTCGTCGAGCACGGCCTCCAGCACCCGACGGCGGCGGTAGGCCTGGACCCCGATCGAGCGGATCCGGCCGCGGAAGGTGGCCGTCTCCCCGGCCGCGAGGGCCGACAGCGGCCGGGGCCGGGTGCGGTCTTCGTACCGGAGGGGCAGGAACGCCAGGGCGTCGTCCAGGGTGCGCAGCCCCTTGCGAGCCAGGCGCTCGGCCACCTTGGTCCCCACCCCGCGCACCGCGGTGAGCGGAGTGTGCAGCACCTCCCGCCGGCGGCGGTATCCCTCCCGGTCGGCCGCGCCGCTCACCCGGTCAGAACCTCCACGCGTCGATCCCGGCCCGGTCCACCTCGGCGGGGTCCACGACCCGTTCCGGCCGGTCCACGCCGGGCCCGAACGCGACCCGGGTGCCGGGGCCGGCCCGGGGGCAGTACCGGAGCAGCACGGCCGCGGCCCGGGCCCGGTCGTCCGGGTCCCCGGACGGCCGCAGCACGCCCAGGGGGCCGGGCGGGCCGGCCGCCCGGACGATCTCGTCCCCGGGCCGGGCCAGGCGCTCCACGACCCGGTTCTCGGCCTGATTGCGGCCCAGGGTGAACCAGCTGCCGCCCGGCAGGCGGAACGGCCGGCCCACCAGCACGAGCCGCACGTCGTCGGGCCGGCGATCGGCCGGGGGCACGGTCTCGAAATACCGGCGCACCCGGGCGCCCAGCGCCGGGTCGGTGAGCCGGCACCCGCCCGCCGGGGTGGGGAACTCGGTGATGCCCAGCTTCTCGGCCAGCGCCAGCTGGGGCTTGCGGGTGCGGCCCTGGAACCCGTACAGGCGGTTGCGGTCCACCCAGCCGTTGCGCTCGGCCGCGGTGATCGGCAGGTTCAGGGCCGACAGGGGCCGCAGCAGGATGTCCCGGGCGCCGGAGTGCTTGGCCACGGCGTTCATGGCGTCGCGGCGCTGGCTCATGGGCCGCTGGCCCAGCACCTCGCCCGTGACCAGGAACCGGGCGCCCTCGGCGTGCAGGATCTCCACCGCCTGGCGCAGCAGGAAGATCTTGCAGTCGATGCACGGGTTGAAGTTCTTGCCGTACCCGTACCGGGGCTCGGCCAGCACGTCCAGGTACGCCTCGGACACGTCCACGATCCGGGCCCGGATGCCGAACGCGTCCCGGTAGTACGCGACCACCTCGTCCTCCCGGCCCCGCTTGTCGTCGCCGAAAAAGGGGGTGATGAAGTGCACGGCCAGCACGTCCACCCCCTGGTCCTGGACGACCCGGGTGGCCAGGATCGAGTCGAGCCCCCCGGACAACAGGCTGATGGCCCGGACCGGGCCGTCGGGGGTGGGCGTGCGCACGTCTTCCGGCGCGTCGGTCATGGGGGCCTCGGTGGTGGTGGGTGATCGGTGATCGGGAACCTGCGGGGATTGTACGCGATGGACAGCGGCCGGAACTACCCCTGGCCCTCGGCCCACGCGGCCACCGCGGCTTCGAGCAGCGCGGCCGCGTCGGCCGCGCCCCGGCGGCCCTCGGCCACCACCGACGCGTGGTCCAGGGGGGCCTGGCACAGGCCGGCCGCCGGGTTGGCCACCCTGCCCAGGGCGACCACGTCCACGTCCAGGAACCGCGCCCACACGGCCTCGGGCACGGTGGACATGCCTACCGCGGCAGCGCCGGCCGCGGCCGCCCACCGGACCTCGGCCGGGGTCTCGTAGGTGGGCCCGGTGAACGCGGCCAGCACCCCGGGCTCGACCCGCACCCCCGGCGCCCGGGCCCGCACCGAGTCCAGCAGGTCGGTGCGGTAGGTGCGGCTCAGGTCCACGAACGGCGGTCCGTCCGGGGTGACCACCCCCTCCAGGGGGTTGCGGCCCATCCAGTTGAGGTGGTCGGTCACGAACACCCAGTCCCCCACGCCCAGGGCCGGGTCCACGCCGCCCACCGCCGAGAGCAGCACCAGCACGCCGGCGCCCAGGGCCGCGGCCAGCCGGGCCGGCAGCGCCACCTCGGCCGGCGGCGCGCCCTCGTACAGGTGGCGCCGGCCGTCGAACACCGCGACCCGCCGGCCGGCCGTGCGGGCGAGCACCAGCCGGCCCCGGTGGCCCGGCACCGAGCCGCCGCCCCACCCGGGCAGGTCGCCGGCAGCAACCCGGGCCTCGACCTCCAGCCGGTCGGCGGCCGCGCCGAGGCCCGAGCCCAGCACGGCCACGGCGTCCACCCCGCGCCAGGCTGGCCCCAGGGCCTCGGCCGCGGCTTCGGCAGCCGGGTCGGGCGGCCGGGCGGTCACGGCCGCAGGTGCTCCAGGTCGGCCGGGAACGTCAAGGTGCGCACCTGGCCGGGCTCCCCCGGCACCTTCAGCGCCTCGCCGTCCCACGCCAGCCGGATGCCGCCCGCGTTGCCGGTCTTGAACTCGAGCCGGTCGCCGGCCGTGAACGTGGCCGCCTCGCCGGGCCGGAGCACCCGGTCCCGGGCCTCGCCGCCGTCGGCGCGCACCCGGATCCAGGTGCGCTCCACCGCCCGGACCTCGAGGCGGTGGGGCACGGCCCGGGGCGGCGCCGGGGCCTCGGCCGGAGCGGGTTCCGGCTGCGCCGGCCGGGCGGCCGGCGCAGGGGGTTCGGCAGCCGGCTCGGGAGCGGCGGCCGGCATGGCCTCGGGCCGGGCGGGTTCGGCAACGGCCACGGCCGCCTCCGCCGTGGCGGACCGTTCCAGCGCCGGGTCCGGCGGCGGGGCCGGTTCCGCAGCCAGGGGGCGGGTCGGGGCGGGCTCCGGCACCACTGGCACGGCCCACGGCTGCCAGAGCCACACGCCCACGGCGCACCCGGCCAGCAGGAGCACCACCGCGCCCACCGGCCCCAGGCGCCGGCGGTGGCGCAGCTTCACCGTCCAGTCGGGCTCGGGCAGGGCGTAGTCCGGGGGGTCCTCGGGCTCGCCCCGGGCCGCCCGGTACAGGTCCACCCACGCTGCCGCCGGTTCGCCGTACTCCCGGGCCAGCACCCGGACGAACCCCCGGCCGATCACCCCGGCCGGAAGCGCCTCCCAGTCCTCGGCCTCCAGGGCGATCACGTACTTCTCCTGGATCCGGGTGGTGGCCGCCACCTGGGCCGTGGTGCGGCCGGCCCGGTCCCGGGCCTGTCGCAGGGTCTCGCCGAAACCTCGGGTGCCGGCAGCGTCCATGGCGCCTCCTCAGGGGGTCAGCAGGTCCAGATACGCCTTGGCCGACCGCCCCACCTCGTCCCGGGGCGACAGGCGCCACGCCTTCTCGAGCGCCTTTCGGGCCTCATCTTTGTTGCCCGTGCGCAGCAGGCACAACCCCCGGTACAGCTGGACCTCGCCGTCGTCCGGGACCGACCGGGCCGCCCGGTCCAGTTCGGCCAGGGCTGCTTCGTAGTCGCCCTCGTCGTAGTACAGCATCCCCAGGTTCTTGTGGGCCAGGGGGAACCCGGGTGCCACCTCCACCGCGTCGATCAGCTTGCGCTTGCCCTCGGCCGTTCGCCCCACCTTGTGCAGGGCCCAGCCCAGGTTGGTCAGCGCCCGTTCCTGGGTGGTGTAGAACACGTTGGACAGGGCCTTCTCCAGGGGCGGGATCGCCTTGTCGTACCGCTCCTGGGACAGGTACAGGGCGCCCAGGTTGTTCCACGCGTCGGCGAACTTCGGGTCCACCCCCACGGCCTTCCGGAACTTGGCCTCGGCCAGGCCGGCCTCTCCCCGGGCCCAGTACGCCAGGCCCAGGGCGTTGAGCACCTTGGGGTCGTCCGGGGTCAGGGTCTCGGCCCGGGACAGCTTCTGGAGGGCCGGGGCCGGCCGCCCCTCCATCAGGAACGCCAGCCCCAGCTTGTAGTACGCCTCGGCGTCCTTGACCTGGGCCTCCCGGGCCGCGCCGCCGCACCCGGCAACCCCGGCGAGAACCAGGAACACGACGGTGAGTTGACACGCACCCCGGCAGAGATATGATGCCCGTCCACCCCGCGCGGCGGGGCCCCCCTGGGGGGGGGCGGAGCGCCGGTCCATGGCCAGGATCCTGCTGATCGACGACGACGAGAGCATCCGGTTCCTCGTTCGGGAAGAACTCGTCCTGGACGGCCACCACGTGGAGACAGCCGCCGACGGCTCTTCGGGGTTGGAGGCGGTCCGTCACCGGCCGCCCGACCTGGTGATCCTCGACCTCAAGATGCCGGGCCTGGGGGGGCTGGACGTCCTGGCCCGCCTCAAGGCGGCCCGCCCGCGGCTGCCCGTGATCCTGTTCACCGCGTTCGGTCCCCCGCCCGGCGAAGAGGCCCCGCCGGGCGCGGATGCGTACGTGGTGAAGTCCCCGGACCTCGAACCCCTGAAACGCACGGTCCGGCGCGTGGCCCCGGGAGGCCGTGGCTGAAAACCCGCGGACGGGGTTTTTCAGCACCCGGTCAGTCCAGCTCGGCCTCGAAGTGGGTCAGGGCCTTGAACGCCCGGAACCGTTCGGCCACCTCCGGGTAGGTCAGGGTCTCCAGCCGGCGGAAGCTGAACGCCTCCACGTCGAAACTGGCCAGGGCCGACCCGAACACGATGGCCCGGCGGATGTTGTCGGGGTCCTCGTTGCCGGTGCTCGCCAGGTAGCCCATCAACCCGCCGGCAAAGCTGTCCCCGGCCCCGGTGGGGTCGAACACGGCCTCCAGGGGGTACGCGGGCGCCGAGAACACGTGGTGGTCCGCGAAGTAGATCGCGCCGTACTCCCCCTGCTTCACGACCACCCCGTCCGGCCCCCAGGACAGGATCTCCTGGGCCGCCCGCACCAGGTTGGGCTCCCCGGCCAGCATCCGGGCCTCGGCGTCGTTCAGGACCACCAGGTTTACCCGGCCGATCGCCTCCACCAGGCTCCGGCGCTTGCCCTCGATCCAGAAGTTCATGGTGTCCAGGGCCACGAACCGGGGGGCGTCCACCTGGTCGAGCACCCGCTGCTGGAGATCCGGGTCGATGTTGGCCAGGAACACGTACGGGCACGCCCGTTGCTCGGGGGTCAGCTCGGGCACGAACGCCTCGAACACGTTCAGGTGGGTCTCCAGGGTGTGGGCCTCGTTCAGGTCGAACCCGTACCGGCCCTTCCACCGGAACGTGCGGCCGGGCCGGCGGTCGAGGCCCGACAGGTCGGCCTCGCGCTCGGACAAAAACGCGATCCGCTCCAGGGGGAAGTCCTCCCCCACCACGGCCACGAGCCGCACCTTGGCGAACAGGCTCGCCGCGGCCGTAAAGTACAGGGCCGAGCCCCCCAAGGCCTCGTCCTCCCGGCCGAACGGGGTCTCCACCGAGTCGATCGCCACCGAGCCCACCACCAGCAGGTCGTTGCTCATCCCCCGGCCTCCAGGTATCGGCCAAACAACAGGTCCACGGCCCGCCGGGTCTCGGGCGGGATGGCCGCCGGATCGGTGAGCACCGCGTAGCGGGCCGCGTCGCGGCACGGACACGACCGCGTCTCGGGCAGGCGCTTCACCGTCTCCTGCACGATCCGCTTGGCCGTGTCCACGTTCCGGTGGAGCACCTCGAGCACCGCCTCCACGCTCACCTCGTCCTCGGCCTCGTGCCAGCAGTCGTAGTCGGTCACCAGGGCCACCGTGGTGTAGCACAGCTCGGCCTCCCGGGCGAGCCGGGCCTCGGTGGCGTTGGTCATGCCGATCACCCGGGCGCCCCAGGACCGGTACAGGTGGGACTCGGCCCGGGTCGAGAACTGGGGCCCCTGGATGCACAGGTACGCGCCACCCCGGTGGAACCGGGCGCCCACCGCGCCGCGGGTGTCCCACACCGCTCCGGCCAGGTCGGCGCACACCGGGTCGGCCAGGGCCACGTGGCCCACGATGCCGTTGCCGAAGAACGTGTTCGGCCGGCCCCAGGTCCGGTCGATGAACTGGTCGGGCAGGCAGATGTCCCCGGGCCGGAGGTCTTCGTCCAGGCTGCCCACCGCGGACAGGGAGAGCACCCGGCCCACCCCCAGGCTGCGCAGCGCCCAGACGTTGGCCCGGTACGGCACCTCGGACGGCAGGAACCGGTGACCCCGTCCGTGGCGGGGCAGGAACACCAGCCGGCGGCCGGCGTACCACCCCTCGACCAGCGTGTCCGACGGACTGCCGAACGGGGTGGCCAGCACCACCTCCCGCACGTCTTCGAGCCCGTCCATCTCGTACAGCCCGCTCCCCCCGATGATGCCGATGGCGCTGTCCATGTGGGTCCTCGTGACTCGTGATCGGTTTCAGTTGGCGGTGTCGGCCTTGAGCTGGCCGCACGCGGCCAGGATGTCCTCGCCCCGGCTCTTGCGCAGGATCGCGGTGAAGTTCTTGGCCAGCAGGTGCGCCTGGAACGCCTCCACCGCGGCCGGGTCCGGCGCCCGGAACGGGCTGTCCGGGTGGGGGTTGTACGCGATCAGGTTCACCTTGCACCGCACGTCCGACAGCAGCCGAACCAGCCGCCGGGCATCGTCGGGCGTGTCGTTCACGCCCCCGAGCAGCACGTACTCGATGGTGTACCGGGCACGGGGCGGCAGGGGCAGGTCTTTGAGGGCGCCCAGCAGCTCGGCGATCGGCCACCGCCGGTTCACCGGCATCAACCGGTCGCGCACCGCGTCGGTGGTGGCGTTGAGGCTGACCGCCAGGGCCGGGAGCACGTCCGCGGGCAGCCGCCGCATCTCGTCCACGAGCCCCGAGGTGGACACGGTGAGCCGGCGCCGGGTGATGTTGAGCCCGTGGTCCGAGCCCAGGATCCGCACCGCCCGGACCACATTGTCCCGGTTGTGCAGGGGCTCGCCCATGCCCATGAACACCACGTTGGTGATCCGGGCACCCGCCCTGCGCTGGCCCAGCACCACCTGGCCCACGATCTCGCCGGCGGTCAGGTTGCGCTCGTACCCCTGGGTGCCGGTGCGGCAGAAGGCGCACCCCATGGCGCACCCGACCTGGGTCGAGACGCACTGGGTGATCCGGCCTGCGTCCGGGATCAGCACGGTCTCGACTCGCTTGCCGTCCCCGAGTTCCAGCAGGAGCTTGCGCGTGCCGTCCCGGCTCTCGTGCTCCGCCGCCACCCGGGGTACGGCCAGGCTGGCCTCCCGGGCCAGGCGCTCGCGCAGGCCGGCCGACAGGTCGGTCATCGCGTCGAACCCGGTGGCGCCGCGCTTGTACACCCAGCGCATCACCTGGCGGGCGTGGAACGGCCGTTCCCCCAGGGAGGCGAAGTACGCCTCGAGCCCCGGCAGGTCGAGATCCAGGAGGTGGGAGGGTCGGGTCATGGCCGGCCGTCGGGTTCGGGTTGAAGCGAAACGGGCTGGAAAACCGGGGAGTTGTGTTTATACCCCGAGGGTTCTCGACGAGTCAACGAGCGCCGCTCGCGCCTTTGACCCCTTGCCCGGCCGGGGATATACTCCGCCCCATGATCCCCCTGGCCTTCCTGGCTCGGGTGGCCGTCCTGACGCTCGTCGCCGTGCTCCTTCCTGCGGCAGCGTGGGCGTGGGGCCCGGCGACCCACCTGGAACTCGGAACCCAAGTCCTCGCGAACCTGGGGCTGCTTCCCGTCCCCCTCCAGGATCTGCTCCGGACCCACGCCCTGGACTACCTGTACGGCACGATCGCGGCCGACATCGTGGTGGCCAAGCGGTTCACCCACTACCTGCGCCACTGCCACCGGTGGACGTTCGGGCTCGAGGTGCTCGAGCGCGCGGCCCGGCCCTCCCAGGAGGCATTCGCGTGGGGGTACCTGTCTCATCTCGCGGCGGACGTGGTGGCCCACAACTACTTCGTGCCGTACAAGACGATCCTGAGCTTCAACACCCGGGCGATGCGCCACACCTACTGGGAGGTCCGGTTCGACACCCACGCGCCGGACGAGGTGTGGACGATCCCGTACCGGATCAGCCGGCAGATGCACCAGGACAACGACGACCTGCTCAAGGCCGTGCTGTCCCGCACCCTGTTGTCGTTCCAGACCAACAAGGTGATCTTCAACTCCGTGGTGCTGATGGGCCGGTTCCGGAAGTGGCACGAGATCATCCGGCAGGCCCTGGCCCAGTCCCGGGTCGAACTCGACCCCCAGCGGGTCGCCCGGTACAAGCGGCTGTCCCTGGACGCGGTGCTCGCGTTCCTGATCGACCGGGAGGAGGGATGGCCGTTCCGGGCGGACCCGACGGGCCACGCAGGGCTCAAGGCCGCGTCGGTGATCCGGGCCCACCTGAAGCGCAGGTACCGGAGGGGGCACCTGTCGCGGGAAGGCTTCCTGGAAGTACTCACGGCGTACCGGCCCCACCTGGAGGCCAGCATCTACGCCGAGCCCAACACCCGGGAGCTGGTGGAGTCGGCCCTGGAGATCCTGGACCGGCCGCAGGGCCTGTCGGCCCGGGCACCGGCACCGGCGGGTTAGCCGGCCGGCTCCCGGGCCAGCGCCTCCCGGCGGATCGCGCCGGCGGCCGACGTTCCGATGCGGTCGGCACCCGCGGCCAGCAGGCCCGCCACCTGGTCGTAGGACCGGATCCCCCCGGCCGCCTTGACCCCGCACCGGCTCCCGGCCACCTGGCGCAGGAGGCGGACGTCCGGGATCCGGGCGCCGGCCGGGCCGAACCCGGTGGAGGTCTTGAGGAAGTCGGCGCCAGCCCCCAGGGCCAGGGCGGCGGCCTCCCGGGCCTGGCCCGGCGTCAGGGCACCGGTCTCCACGATCACCTTGAGCACCCCGCTGCCGGCTGCGGCGCGGGCCTCCCGGACCTCCTTGGACACGGGCGTCAACCGCCCGTCCAGGAACCAGCCCAGGTTCAGCACCAGGTCCACTTCGTGGGCGCCCCGCTCGAACAGCTCGGCCACCTCGCGCACCTTGGCCCGGGTGGTCTGGGTGCCCAGGGGAAACCCGGCCACGCTCACCACGCGCACGCCGGTTCCGGCCACGGCGTCCACCGCGTCGGCCACCCGGCACGGCGCCACGCACACCCCGAAGAAACCGGCCTCGACCGCCTCCCGGCACAGGGCGGCCACGTCCGCCGCCGTGGTGGTGGCGCCCAGCAGGGTGCTCTCGATGGTGGCCGCGATCTCGTCCCAGGTCATCGTCCTCTCCCGGTCCCCCCGGCTCCCCACCGTACCACCCGCCCCCTGGACGCTCAAGCGGGTTCTCGCCGCCCCTGCCGTGGGGTATGCTGGCGCCCATGCGCGTCCTCGACCGGTACGTCCTGACCGAGTGCCTGCCCACCCTGGTGCTGTCCCTGGTGGTGTTCTCGTTCGTGCTCATGATGCACCGGCTGTTCCTTCTGTCGGACCTGGTGATCGCACGGGGCGCGCCCCTCGGGGACGTGCTCCGCCTGCTGGCCCTGGCCCTGCCCGCCCTGTTCCCGGTGCTCCTGCCGGTGAGCCTGCTGCTGGCCGTTCTCCTGGCCATGGGCCGGCTGAGCGCGGACAGCGAGGTGGTGGTGATGCGGGCGTGCGGGCTGAGCCTGGCCCAGAACCTGCGGCCGGTGGCCGCCCTGTCCGTGGCCGTGATGCTGGTCACCGGCGCCACGACCCTCTGGGCACAGCCCCGGGCCGCCCGGGCGTTCCAGGAGGTGCTGTACGCGTCGTTCCGCAACCGGATCGACCTGGCCACCGAGGCCGGGGTGTTCACCGAAGTGGCCCGGGGCATCACGGTGTACGCGGACCGGACCGACCGGAAGACCGGCGTGCTCGGTGACGTGTTCATCCGGCTCCGACAGGACGGGGGGGACGTGTGGATCCTGGCCCGGGAGGGCCGGCTGGCCCCCAGGGGCAGCGGCCTGGAACTCGCCCTGACCGACGGGGAGATGCACCAGTTCGGCGGTCCGGGCAAGCCCTACCGGCGCCTCCGGTTCGAGCGCTACGACCTGACCGTGCCGCTGCCGACCCGGACGTGGGCCCCGGAGGTGACGGAGCAGCCCACGACAACGGTGGTGCGTGCGGCCCTCGCGGGCCGGCGGGACGCGCGCATGGAACTCCACGGCCGCCTGGCCGTGCCGGCGGCGTGCCTGGTGTTCGGGCTGCTCGGGGCTTCCCTGGGCCTGCACCACTCCCGCTCCGGCCGCAGCCGGGGGGTCGTCCTGTGCCTGCTGGTGCTGCTGGCGTACTACGCCCTGCTGACCACCGGCAGGACCCTGGGCAAGCGGGGCGCCCTGCCCCCTGAGGCGGCCATGTGGCTCCCGAACCTGGCCCTGGGGGCCGCGGCCGTGTACGCGTACCGCAGGAAGAGCCGCGAGGCGCCCCTGGCGTTCGAGGAGGCCGCGGCCCGGTGGGCCGCGCGGGTGCGTTCCCGGCTGCGGCCGGGGCGGGGGGAGGCGCCGTGAAGGTGATCGACCGGTACCTGGCCGGCCGGTTCGGCGCGATGTTCGCGCTCGTGTTCGGCACCTTCCTGGGACTGTTCGTGCTGATCGAGTTCTTCGAGAAGCTCCGGCTCCTGCTCAAATACGAGCCGGAGGCATGGGACGTGGTGGTGCTGTTCGCGGCCAAGCTGCCGTGGATCGCGGTGCAGGCGGCCCCGATGGCGTGCCTGCTGGCGACCCTGGTCTCCCTGGTGCTCCTGTCGCGGCACGGGGAGATCACCGCCCTGCGCAGCAGCGGCCTGTCCCTGGCCCGGCTCGCCCGGCCGTTCCTCCTGGGCGGCCTGGCCGTGGCCGCGGTGGCGGCACCCACCCAGGAGTTCCTGGCGCCCCGGGGAATGGCCCTGCACAACGAGGTCAAGCACGTGCGGATCAAGGGCAAACCCCGAAACACCCTGGTCAAGCGGGAGGATCTGTGGGTCCGGTCCGGCGACCGGCTGGTCCACGTGGCCCGGCTCGCCGGGGACGGCACCCTGCAGGGGGTGAGCGTGGCCCGGCTGGCCGGCGGACGCCTGGAGGAGCGGCTGGACGCGCCGTCTGCCCGGTGGGACGGCGAGAAGTGGCGGGCCGCAGAAGCCCAACTGCGCGTGTTCGGCCCGGACGGCCGGTTCACCACCGAGGTGCTCCGGGACACGGCCCTGCCGATCGACGTGACGCCCGAGGATCTGACCCTGGGCCGAAGCCGGCCGGACGAGCTGTCCTGGTGGGAGCTGCGCGACCGGGTGCGCAAGCGCCGGGCCCAGGGGTTGGACGCCCGGAACCTGGAGGTGGGGCTGTGGGCCAAGACCAGCATGCCGTTCGTGAGCGTGCTGATGCCGCTCCTGGCGTTCCCGTTCGGGATCCGGGGTGGCGGGCGCAAGGGGGGCGTGGCCGTGGCGCTGGTGTGGGGCGTGGGCCTGGGGTTCGCGTACTGGCTGGTGGTGGGCCTCGGCCTGTCCCTGGGCAAGACCGGTGCGCTCCCGCCGCCCGTGGCGGCGTGGGCGGGGAACCTGGTGTTCGCGGCCGTGGGCGTGGGGCTCCTGGTCCGGGCCGAGCGGGGGGCTAACTGAAATCTGGTTCCTGAACCCCAGGCCCGCCGCCGCCCAAGGCACCGGGATCCAGCAACGTTCCTTTCACACCGTTGTCGGGCCCCGCAGGGTCCTGGGGGGGCTTCTCCAAGGATGGCATCACCTCCTTGGCGCCTCCTCACTGGCCCCTGCTCCACCGGGCCCACCCCGAACAGCCCCAAAAAAGAGAGAAACCGGCAGAACTTTCGTTGTTCTCTACAACTGAAAGAGACCCGCTCCGCCCTCAGTTTCCGAACGGGGTGCCGGGCAGTTTCTCGATCAGCTTTTTCACCTCTCCCCCTCCGGGCACCTTGTCACCCAGGAGCTTCTCGGCCCGGTCCTGCAGGGGCTTGGCCGCGAGCTGCGCCAGCCTTTTCGCGTCCAGGGCGTACCGCGGCGCAGCCGCGGTTCCCTGCAGCAGCAGCGGCAGGCGCGACCACCCCTGGTCGTCGGTCACCGCGTCCAGCACCACCGGGTTCTTCACCAGCTTCGCGGTCAACCGCCGGGGAACGGCCACGGCGAGCCGCAGGTCCAGGGGCCGGTCTCCCGTGAGGCCCACCGTGCCCGTGCCGGTGGCCTGGATGTCCTTGCCCCGCAGCACGAGCCGCTTCACCCGGGCCCGGCCGTCCTCGGCTGCAGCGTCCACGGCCAGGCTGTAGAACGCGACCTTCTCCAGGTCCCGCGTCCCGAACAGGCGGGAGAACTCCCCGACGAGGGGGTGTTCCACCAGTTTGCCGTCCTGGACCTCGGCCTGTACCGTCGCGTTCAACGCGTCCAGGTCCCCCCCCGAGCCCTCCGCGTCCACGGTGGCCGACAGGTCGCCCGTGAGCACGCCGGCGAGCTTCGGGTCGAGGCCGGCCAGGAGCTTGCCCACGCGGGTGCCGGCCAGGGAGGCCCGGGCCGTGAACGGCGGGCCGGGCCGGCCGAGATCGGCCGTCACCCCCGCGTCCAGGTCGCCGCCGTACACCACGGCCGACACCGGATCGAGCCGCAGTTGCCCGTGGTCGAGTTCCACGTGGGCGCGCACCGTTTCGAGCACGGCGCCCCCGGCTTCGAGCCGGTCCACCGCGATGTCGCCGGTGACGTCCACGGCCGGGGCGGACACGGTCTCCGGCCCGGTTTCGTCCGCCCGGGGTTCGTCCCTTCCAGCCGGCGCTCCGGCTTCTTCCCCGGGCAGCAGGGCCAGAAGGGGGTCCGCCTGGAGCCGCGGCGAGGTGAGGGAGAACGTGATCTGCGGCCGGTCCTCCAGGCGCTCGGCCCGGCCCTCCACGTGCAGTTCCTGGCCGGCGGCGGTGACGTCCAGCCCCGCCAGGGTCGCGACGCCCTGCCCCGGGTCGTAGGTCGCCTTGAACCGCGCCTCCACGTCGCCCGCCTCCCCGGCCCGGTCCCCGGCCCCGAGTCGGAGCCCGGCCACCCGGGCCCCGCCTTCGGCCCGGACCTCGCCTTCCAGGCGGCCCGACACCGAGGCGTCCAGCTCGGCGATCCCCCCGGAGAACACCGGGTCCGGCCCCAGGAGCGGGTTCAGGGACACGAGGGACACCGGGTCCACCCACAGCTTGGCCGACAGGTCACCCGTTGCGAGGTTCACCTCGCCCTCGGACCGGAACCGCGCCTCCCGGCCGCCGGGCAGGAGCGCGGACAGGGTGAACGCCACCGGCCGGTCCAGGCTGAACCCGCTCACGGTGGAGTCGATGTCGTCCAGCACCCAGGTGCGGGGAGGGACCGCGGCCCGGTCCTCGAACGCCACCCGGCCGTTCTCCAGGGCGAACAGGGCGACCACCAGGTCCAGGCCGCCGCCGGCCCCGGCGGACGGGGTCCCGGACGGGCCCGGCGGCTCGGCCGCCTGCCCGGCGGCGCCGGCCGGGGCCAGCAGGTCGTCGATGTCGAGCCGGCCGTCGGCCAGCCGGACCACGTGGATCCGGGGCGCCACCAGCCGGACCTCCAGGATCTCGACCCGTCCGGCCAGGAGGGCCCACAGGTTCCACCGGACCCTCAGCCGGTCCACGGCGACCAGGGGCTCGGGAGCGCCCTCGGGCCGCACGTCCAGGCCGTCCAGGTACAGGCCGGTCAGCCCGCCTCCGGCGTCCGCCACCACGACCTTGCGGTGGAGCCTGGCCTCCAGGGGGGGGACCACCCACCCGAGGACCCGGTCCTTGGTCAGGTACAGCCTGGCGCCCAGGACAGCGGCGCCCACCACGACGATCACGACCGCTGCAAGGCCCACCAGGATCTTCACCGGCTTCTTCATGACGTTCTCCGTTTCGCCCGGGCCTGAAATCAGCCGGCCGGGGTTGCAATCCCGTAGCGGGTGTGCTTAACTCTGCGTCCTTCTTCGGGCGAGTAGCTCAGCTGGATAGAGCGCTGGTCTCCGGAACCAGAGGCCGTGGGTTCGAATCCCGCCTCGCCCACCAGCCGCCGGCCGGCCCCTTCCCGGGGCCGGCTTTTTTCGATCTACCCCCCCAGCCGGTCCCGGATCGCCCGGAGCACCCGGCCCTTGTCGAACCGGGGCGCCAAAAGCCGGCCGCCCCGGGTGTCCCCCGCCAGCCGGTGGACCACCGTGGACCGGGGCAACCGGGACAGGAACGCGGCAGCCCGGGCAGCGTACCGCTGTTCGTCCAGCACGGCCAGTTCCCCCCGCCGCCACGCCGCCTCCAACCCGGTTCCCGACACCACCGCGAGCTGGTGGAGCTTGACGCCGTCCACGCCCCACCCGGCCAGCCGGTCGGCCGTCACGCGCTCGTCGGCCGGCCCCTCTCCGGGCAAGCCGAGGATCACGTGGGCGCACACCAGGAGGCCCCGCCGGCGCGCCCGGCGGCTCGCATCGGCGAACGCCCGGGCGTCGTGCCCCCGCCCCAGCCGCTCCAGGGTGCGGTCGTGGGCGCTCTGCAGCCCGAGTTCGAGCCAGGTCTCGAACCGGTCCGCGTAGGACGCCAGCAGGTCCAGCACCGGGTCGGGCACGCTGTCGGGCCGGGTGCCCACGCACAGGACCACCACCTCGGGCCGGGCTGCTGCCGCGTCCCACACGGCGGCCAGGCGCTCCAGGGGGGCGTGGGTGTTGGTGTTGGGCTGGAAGTAGGCCGCGGCGAGGCGGATGCCACGGCGGCGCAACCGGGCGATCCCGGCGTCCAGCTGGGCCGCCACGGGGCGGGGATCCCCCGCGCTGGGGCTGAACGAGGCCGGGTCGCAGAACGCGCACCCGGCCGTGCCCTTGGTGCCGTCCAGGTTGGGACACGAGAACCCGGCGTCCAGGCTGACCCGCTGGACGCGCTGCCCGTACCGGGCCCGCCAGTACCGGCCGGCCGAGGGGTACGGTTCAGGACAGGGGTTCGAGGGCATCCAGGATCCCCCTGAGCCGCGGCTCCAGGTCGGCCTGGCCGGATCCCTCGCGTTCGAGCCGCTCGGACAGGGCCCCGAGATCGAGCACCAGGGCCTCCACGGTCTCCCGGTACGCGTCGGCCCACGCGTCCACCAGGGCTTCCAGCCCGGGCCCGAGCACCTGGTACTTGAGCTGCTCGTTGTAGTTGAGCAGGTTCGAGCGGACCTCTTCGTCCAGGAGTTCCCGTACCGCTGCGACGCCGTCTTCCAGCAGGGACGCCACGAACCCCTTGCGCTCGGCCCGGCCCAGGAGCCGCCGGGTCCAGCCGGTGGCCAGCTTGCGGGTCCACTGGGACGCGAACGCCAGGGCCCGGTCCACCGTGTGGTCGGCCGGCGCGTAGGCCACCGACGAGAACAGGGGGATCACCCGCCGGCCGATGGACGGGTCCAGGTCGGGCAGATCCAGGGGCGGCACCGCCACCCCGTACCGGGCCGCTTCGGCCCGGTACCCCTCCACACTGGCCACCAGCAGGTCGGCCGGCCCGCGGGCGGCCTTTCCCAGGGCTTCGGTGGTCTCCGCCCAGATCCGCCGGATCTGTTCCACGGCCCGGGGGTTCACCTCCTCTACCTTGTACTGGTGGAACGCGGTCTTCATCTCCTGGTAGATCCGGGACATCTGGCGGTCGATCCGCTTGCGGTCCTTCGGCTCCAGGGCGTCCGCGGAAGGCTCCAGGGCGGCCACGGCCCGGATCACCTCCTCGGCCAGGACGCCTCCCGGCGGATGGAACACCCGGTCCACCGCTGCGAACAGGTCGGTGCGCAGCCGGCCGGCCACCGACCGCAAGCCCTCCCCGAACCCGGCCAGGGTGCGCTCCACCCGGCTGCGGGCTTCGTCCAGGGCCGCCCGTTCGGCCGACAGGTCCTCGGCCCGGCGATCCAGCAGCACCAGGGCGGCCTCCACCCGGCTGCGCAGGGCGCCCGCCGCCCGCCGGGCCGCGTCCTCGCGCACCGCGCGCAGGCGCTCCTGCCTGCCCCGGTCCACCTCGGCGGCCAGCCACTCCAGGAACCGGTCGTACGCGTCCACCTCGGCAGCCGGGGACTCGGCCCACAACTCCAGGAGCAGCCGGTCCTTCCGGCCCAGTTCCTCTCCGTTGCGGGCCCGGGCCTCCAGCAGCGCCCGCAGGGCGGACACGGTGTACACCGGTCCTGGGGCGGGCACGAGGGCCGCCACCTGCGCCGAGACGGCGTGCCCCATCTCGACCAGTTCCCCGGCCGACTCCAGTTCCCCCAGGTCGGCGTTGAGTACGAACCGGGTGGTGTCCGCGAGCCCCAGGGCCTTGATGTCCCGCAGGAACCTCAGGTCCGCCTCCCTGAGGCCCACCCGGCTCGACACCACGTACAGCACCAGGTGGGATTCGAGCAGGTACTCCTGGACCTTTTCCATGTGCCGGGGGTTGGGCGAGTCGTACCCCTGGCAGTCCCCGATCTCGACGTCCCCCGAAAACGGCAGGCCCGGCAACTCCAGGGTCAGGTCGTCCACGTACACGGCCAGGGCGTCGGCACCGGCGAACTCCCGGTGCCGGGAGAACGCGTCCGGGCCCAGGACCAGTTCCGTGGGCTCGTCCTCCAGGAGCGGGGACACCCGCTCGTACCCGTCCAGGTACGCCCGCAGCAGGGCCACGTTCTTGTCGAAGAACCCGCCCTCCCCGAACGCGTCGTCCCCGAGTTCGGCCAGCACGCCGGCCATGCGGGCCCGGTCCTCCCCGCTGCGCAGGTCCGGCGCCGTTCCTTCCGGGCTCGCGCCCAGGAACAGGGCTGCGTCGGCCACCTCGCGGTTGACCTCGTTCCACCCCTTCAGGAGGATCCGGGCGGCCGGCTCCGGCCCGGCCCGCACCCGGGTGACCAGGGACGTGATGATGCCGGCGCCCCGTTTGAGCACGTCCCGGCCCACCAGGGCGTTCACCAGGGTGCTCTTGCCGCTCTTGACCGTGCCGGCCACAGCCACCCGGAGCGTGCCGTCTCCGGCCACCGCCAGGTGTTTCAGCCGGACGAGCCACGTGCCCAGGGCGGCGTCCTCGGTCCCGAGGACCTGGGCGGCCGACTCGAGCAGGAACGCGAGGGACCGCGCCCGCTCGGCGTGGTTGATGCCGTTGTCGTTCACCGTTTGTTCACCCTGTGCGAAGGCTCACGCCAGGCCAGCTGGGCGCGCGTCGGAGGGCCGTTCATACTATTGGCGGCGGCCGAAACTGTCAATCGGACGGGAACCGCCGGGGAACCCCTGGGCGCGGCTCGCCGGATTTGACCCGGGCGCCCACGCTGATAGCATGACCGGTGGCACTACCAGGCACGGGCCCTGCCCGGGGAGAGGGAGACCGCCATGCACAGCTCGTTTCGCCACCCGCTGGGGCTGGCCGTGATCGCAGGGCTGCTGGCAACGGCCGGGGCCGGGCCGGCCGCGGCCGGCCGCCACCAGTTCGTCAACGCGCTGGGCATGGCGTTCGTCTGGATTCCGCCGGGCACGTTCGTGATGGGCAGCCCGCCCGGCGAGGCCGGCCGGCGGCCGGACGAGGGCCAGCGCGAGGTCACGATCACCCGCGGGTTCTACATCCAGACCACCGAGGTCACCCTGGCCCAGTGGCGCAGCGTGATGGGCCGGAGCTTTTTCAGCCGGTTCCGGGGCGTGGACGACGAGCCCGTGACCAAGGCGTCCTGGCACGATGCCCAGCGGTTCGTGGACAAGCTCAACCGCAGGGGGGGCAGCGGCAGGTACCGGCTCCCCACCGAGGCCGAGTGGGAATACGCGGCCCGGGCCGGAACCCCCACGGTCTATCCCTGGGGCGACGCGGCGGTGTGCGCGAAGGCGATGTACGGCAACAGCGAGCGGGGCTCGGGGGAGTGCCTGGCCTACGCCGCTGCCCAGGGGATCGAGCAAGAGCGGCCCGCGCCAGTGGGGAGCTACCCGCCCAACGCGTGGGGCCTGTACGACATGAACGGCAACGTGTGGGAGTGGTGCGAGGACTGGTACGGCCCCTACCCGGCCGGCCCGGCCGTGGACCCCCGGGGGCCCGGCCACGGAAACGGCCGGGTGCGGCGGGGCGGCAACTGGTTCGACCCGGGCACCCAGATCCGCTCGGCCAGCCGGGTCGGGGAACACCCGGCGATCCGGTCCCCGTTCACCGGGTTCCGGCTCGTGTGGGCAGGGGAGGCGCCGGACAAAAAGGGGTTCTGGCCGGGGGACTTCGAAGCAGCCCCGGATGGACACTAAAGTTCAAGGTTCAAGGTTCAAGGTTCGAGGCCAACCGGTGTAGACTGCAGCCCCGTCCAGGGGCGGAAAGGAACGCTGTCATGGAAAAGCGGACCGGTGTCGTGACGATGATGGGCAACCCGATGACCCTGGTGGGCCCGGAGTGCAGGGAGGGCGCACCGGCGCCCGACTTCACCGTGGTGGACGGAGACTTGCAACCCGTGACCCTGGCGGATCTGGGCGGCGGGATCAAGCTGCTGAGCGTGGTGCCGAGCCTGGACACGCCGGTGTGCGAACTCCAGACCAAGCGGTTCCACGAGGAGGCCGCCGGCCTGCCCGACGGGGTGACGGTGGTCACGGTGTCGGTGGACCTGCCGTTCGCCCAGAAACGATTCTGCGCGACCCACGGCATCGACCGGATCCGGGTGCTGTCGGACTACAAGGACGTGTCGTTCGGCACCGCGTACGGGGTGCTGATCGACGAACTCAGGCTGCTGGCCCGGGCGATCTTCGTGGTGGACGCGGGCGGAACGGTCCGGCACGCCCAGGTCGTTCCGGAGGCCACCGACCACCCGGACTACGACGCGGCCCTGGCCGCGGTCCGGGCCCTGGCGTAACCCGGCGGCCGGGGCCGTCCCCGGCCGCCGTTCCCCATCCGAGAGGCGGCACATTGTTCCGCCGGACACTTTTTCCGAGGGAGGACAGGCACATGCGAGAGGTGGTGATCGTTGCGGGGGCCCGGACGGCCGTGGGCAACTTCGGGGGTGCCCTCAAGGACGTGGCCGTGGCCGATCTGGGTGCCACCGCGGTGCGGGGCGCCCTGACCCGCGCCGGGGTGCGGCCCGTGGTGGGAGACGACCTGAAGGCGCTCGAGCCCGGCGCCCTGGCCGGCCGGGGCCCGACCGAGCTGGAGGAGCGCTACCACGACTACGACGACGGCCTCACGCCGGTCCAGGTGGACGAGGTGATCCTGGGCAACGTGGTCGGCGCGGCCCAGGGCCAGAACGTGGGCCGGCAGGCGTCGATCCGGGCCGGCGTGCCCAAGGAGACGCCCGCGTTCACCGTGAACAAGGTGTGCGCGTCGGGCATGAAGGCGATCACCCTGGCGACCCAGTCGATCCGGGGCGGCGAGGCGGATGCGGTGGTGGCCGGCGGCATGGAGAACATGAGCCGGATCCCGTACGCCCTGCCCGCGGCGCGCTGGGGCGCCCGGATGAACAACACCGACCTCGTGGACCTGATGGTCCACGACGGCCTGTGGGAGTGCTTCTACGGGTATCACATGGGCCTGACGGCCGAGAACCTGGCCGAGCTGTACGGCATCTCCCGCCAGGAGCAGGACGAACTGGGCGCCCTGAGCCACCAGCGGGCCCGGGCGGCCCAGGCCGACGGCCGGTTCGCGGCCGAGATCGTGCCGGTGACCGTGCCCCGGCGCCGGGGGGATCCGGTGGTGGTGGACACCGACGAGCGGCCGATGGACACCACGGCCGAGAAGATGGGCAAGCTCCGCCCCGCGTGCAAGAAGGACGGTACGGTCACCGCGGGCAACGCGTCCGGGATCAACGACGGCGCCGCCGCCCTGCTGTTGATGGGGGCGGACGCGGCCGGGCGCGCCGGGCTCCAGCCCCTGGCCCGGGTGGTGTCCTGGGCGTCGGGCGGGCTCGATCCGGCCTACATGGGCCTGGGGCCGGTACCGGCCACCCGCCGGGCCCTGGCCCGGGCCGGCCTCACCACGGCGGACCTGGACCTGGTGGAACTCAACGAGGCGTTCGCGGCCCAGGCGATCGCGTGCCTCCGGGAGCTGGACCTCGACCTGGACAAGACCAACGTGGTGGGCAGCGGCGTGTCCCTGGGACACCCGATCGGGTGCTCCGGAGCCCGGATCGTGGTCACCCTGGTGAACGAGCTACGCCGCCGGGGCGGCCGGTACGGCCTGGCGTCCCTGTGCATCGGCGGCGGCCAGGGCATGGCCCTGGTGGTGGAGGCCGTGTAGGCAGCGTCCTCCGGCACCGGGTCTGGGAAGACGGGCGGCGGGCCTCCTCGGGGGGCCCGCCGAACTTTGCCGACCAGCGGCGTCACGGCCGGCGGGTCGGGCAGTCCCGGCTCGGACACGCGCGGCACGGGTTCTCGGGGACGGGTTCGCCCTCCCCGGCCGGCACCACCCCGAACACCCCGGTGACGGACTTGCGGGGCACCAGCACGCCGGACGGCAGCAGCCGCACCCCGGCCGGCCGCTGTCCGAGCACCGCGAACACCGCGCGCTGCTCGGACACGTCCCAGTCGCAGTACCCCGGGCTGAACCGCAGGGTGGCGGCGAGCCCCCGCTCCGACAGCCCGGCGGTGTACGCCGCCTGGAACCGCTCCACCGCGGCCTCGGCCGCAACCGACCCCACCGCGTCGAGCACGTACGCGCCCAGGGGATCTGCGCCGGCCTTGAGCCGGGCCGCCCGGTCCTCGAGCGCGCCCCCGATCGTCACCGCGAACACCACGGCCCGCCGGGCGGCCCGCAGGGCCCGGGCGAGGCGGGGGGCGTGGAACACGGTGCCGCCGGCCAGTTCCACCTCGCCGCCGGCCACCCCGGCCACGTCCAGTTCCCGCCACGCCTCGGCCGGCCGGGCCAACTCCCTGCCCAGGGCCAGGAGTTCCCGGAACCGGCCGTCCATCCGGTGGGGTTCGGCCGACCGGGCGCCCATGCCCATCAGGCGCTTGACCTCGGCCAGCCGGATTTCCAGAGGCGTTCCTCCCGCGCCCAGCACCCCGTCCCTACCGGTACTTTCCGTACTCCCGGGTGGTCTCGATCCAGGCCTCCACGTTCTCGGGCCGGGCCTGGTCGATCAGGGCGCCCGCGCTCATGATGAACCCGCCGCCGTCCCCGCACCCGTCCACCAGCCGTTTGGTGTGCTCGCGCACCTGCTCCACCGTGCCCGTGGCCAGCAGGGAGTTGGGCAGGTTGCCCATGAGGCACACCGTGTCCCCGAGGACGCGCTTGGCCTCGAAGATGTCGGTGCCCTCGAAGTGGTAGATACACGTGCCCGGCGGCACGTCCCGGATCACCTCGAGCCGGGTGTTGTACAGCCCCTCGATCAGCAGGTACGGGGTGCACCCGGCCTCGACCAGATCCAGGATCAGGCGCTGGAGGCTGGGCCAGTAGAACCGTTTGAACTGCGCGAGGGACATGAAGCTGTCCGTGCCCTTGTGCAGGGGGATGAACACCCGGGGGTTCCCCTTGGCCCGGGCGCCGGCCACCCCGAGGCGGCTCATCATCGGCGCGAGCCGCTCCACCGCCCGCAACAGGTTGTCGGGCTGGAGCAGCAGGTCCGTGGCCGCGCCCGTGGTGCCCCGCAGGTTGTCCGCCACCAGGTCGTAGGGCGCGAGCACGGTCTGCTCCTTGATCGACGGGAACCCGGCCTCCCGCAGTTCCCGGGCGAACGCGCCGAACGTCGCGGCCCACCGGGCCTGCTTCTTGGCCGCCGCAAGCAGGGTCTCCAGGGCCTCGACCACGTCCGGGTCGGCAAACGCGGGCAGCACGGCCGGCCACACGTACCCCAGGGCCGCGGTCTCCAGGGGCGGCAGCTTGGCCAGGCCGGACAGGTTGCCGGCCAGCCGGGGCAGGAGTTTGCGCAGGAAGAAACTGCCCGGATCCGCGAACAGCTCGTCGTACTCGTCCTCCCCCAGGTACGCGTCTTCCACGAACTGGAACGGCTGATCCTCGGGCACCCCCCGGCCCGGCCACTTCATCGCCTTGAAATCCAGGGCCGACAGTACCTCGTCCATCGCGTAGATCGTGAAGTTCACGCTGTAGGTGGCGTCGGGCTGGAAGTGGTGGATCGTGCGCCGCCACGCCTCCACGGCCTTTTCCGGGTCCCGGTACGCCTCGCCCGGCGTGATACCGGTGAAGTAGCAGTTGAAGAACGCGAACAGGGGCACCACCGGCACCCGATCCGGCTCCCTGAGGGCGATCGCGTCCAGGAGCCGCTGCTCCCGCTGCCGGTATACGGCTTCGTTGGGTCTCTCAATGGGAACCTCCCGGTCAGGGTTCACGTTTCGATCCACTCCCCGCACAGGCGCACCGCTTCCATCGCGTCGCGGCCCGTGGCGTCGGCGCCGGTGTAGGCGCGCACCTGGTCGTCCACCTGGCCGCCGCCGATCATCACCTTCACGTCCCCGAATCCGCTGGCCCGGAGGGCCGCGATCGTGTCGCGCATGGGGTCGTAGGCCAGGGTCAGGAACCCGCTCAGGCCCACCACGTGGGGCCGGAACTCCCGGGCGGCCTCCACGAACCGGTCCGGGGGCACGTCAACGCCCAGATCCCGCACCTCGTACCCGTTCACCTCGAGCAGGGTGACCACGATGTCCTTGCCGATGTCGTGGATGTCCCCCGCCACCGTGCCGATCAGCACCCGGCCCCGGCCGGGGGCCGGCCCGGCGCCGGCCGCGAGGAGCGGCCCGGCCCGGCCCGCGATCTCCTGGAGCATCCGGCCGGCCAGGATCAACTCGGGCACGAAGTACTCCCGGGCCTCGAACCGACGCCCCACCTCCTCCATGGCCCGCCGGGACGCCTCGAGCACGGCCAGGGGATCGGCGCCGCCTTCCAGGAGCCGGGCGGAAATCTCGTCCACCCTGGGTTTGTCCATCGCCACCAGGGCGGCCTCCAGCTCGGCCAGGAGGTCGCCGGCCCCGGCAGGCGGCTCTGCCACGGATTCCTCGGCCCCGGCCCCGGGTGCCGCGTCCCCGCCCGCGTCCACCAGGCCGGCCGCGGCCAGGGCCCGGGTGAGGTCCTGGAGCGCCCGGGACACGGCCGGGGCGGTGCCGGCCCGGGCCGCCTCGTTGTACCGCCGGCAGTCCGGGTCGAGCCCCTGCACCAGTTCCGCCGCCCGCAGGATCGCGGCCAGGCCGGGCTCGCACGGGTCCAGGATCGCGCAGTCCAGGCCCTCGGCCACGGCCATGGCCAGGAAGGCCCGGTTCACCCACGCCCGCGCCGGCAGGCCGAACGAGACGTTGGACAGGCCGCAGGTGAGGTGAAGGCCGGGCAGCGCGGCCCGGACCCGGCGCAGGGTGTCGAGGGCAACGGCCGGGGCCTGCGGGTCGGTGGCCACGGTGGTGATCAGGGGGTCCACGTACAGGGCATCGTCGGGAAGGCCGGCCCCCCGGGCCAGGCCCACGAGGCGTTGGACCACGGCCAGTCGGGCCTCCGGAGTGGCGGGAACGCCGTGATCGTCGAGGGCCAGGAGAACCAGTTCGGTGCCGTACCGTTGGGCCAGGGGCAGCACCCCGTCGATCCGGTCCTGCTCGCCGCTCAGGGAGTTCAGCAGGACGCGCCCCGGCGCCGCCCGGATCCCCGCCTCCAGGGCCGCCGGGTTGGCGCTGTCCAGGCACAGCCGGCAGTCGGCCGCCGTCCGGACCGTCTCCACCAGCCACACCAGGTCGTCCGGTTCCCGGTCAGGACCGGTGCCCGCGTTCAGGTCGAGGTAGTCGGCGCCGGCCGCAGCCTGGCTCCGGGCCAGGTGCCGGATCCGGTCCGCGTCTCTCCTGAGAATCGCGTCCGCCACCTCGGGCCGGGTTCCGTTGATCTTCTCACCGATCACGATCATCTGGATCACCTCCCGCGCGCGCGTCGTCCCCCGTTCCGTTGTTCTCCGTCCTCCCCTTGGTCGACACGGCCGACCCGCTCCAGGCCACACATCGAGCGAAGCGGGCTGGACACGCCAGCCGGTCAGATCTCGAACATCACCTGGTAGGCCCCCTCCTCGAACCGGGTCTCCACGGTGCGGCCCAGCTTGTGGAACAGGTGGAGCATGGCCCGGTTGTCCGGCATGACGGTGGCCGTGATCCCCCGCACCCCCCGGTCCCGGGCCACGTGGATCAGGTGGCGCACGAGGAACCCCCCGACCCCCCTGCCCTGCCAGTCGTCCCGCACCAGGAACGCGGCGTCAGCGTACCCGGTGGACGGATCCAGCACGTACCGCGCGAGGCCGACCATCTCCTCCACCCCGGCCGGTGCGACCACCGCGGCGATCGCCATGCGGGCATCGTAGTCCAGGTCGAGTTCCTGCTGGAGCTTTTCGTGGGGCATGTACCGGATCACCGCGAAATACCGCCGGTACACGGACTCGTCGGACAGGGCGTAGAACAGGTCCTTGAGCAGGGGCTCGTCGGTGGGCTTGAGGGGGCGCAGCAGGACCTCCCGGTCCCCGAACCGCTTCCGGACCTCGTACTGTTCGGGGTACAGATCCAGGGCCGGCGCGATGATCTGGTCGGGGTACACGTAGTGGAGCCGCCTGGCCGCTTCCAGGAGTTCCTTTCGAAACCCGGGGTGGGCGATCTGGATGAGGGCCATGGCCCGCTCCCGAATCGTCCGGCCGTGGAGGTCGGCGCACCCCCACTCGGTCACCACGTACCGGGCCGACGCCCGGGTGGTGACCACCCCGGCGCCGGGGGACAGCTGTGGCACGATCCGAGAGACCGTGCCGCCCCGGGCGGTGGAGGCCAGCGCGATGATCGGTTTGCCGCCCCGGCTCCGGGCCGCGCCCCGGATGAAGTCCACCTGGCCGCCGATCCCGGAGTAGAACTGGTGGCCGAGGGAGTCGGAGCACACCTGGCCGGTCAGATCCACCTCCAGGGCGGTGTTGACGGCCACCATGTCATCGTTCCGGGCGATCACGAACGGGTCGTTGGTGTACTCGCTGGGCCGCAGCTCCACCATCGGGTTGTTGTCGATGAAGTCGTACAGGTCCCGGGACCCCATGCAGAACGACGCCACGACCTTGCCCGGGTGGAGGCTCTTGCGCCGGTTGGTCACCGCCCCGGCCCGCACGAGGTCCAGGAGCCAGTCCGAGAACATCTCGGTATGCACCCCCAGGTCCCGCTTGTCCCGCAAGGCGCGGGCGGCCGCGTTGGGGATCGCACCGATCCCGATCTGGACCGTGGCCCCGTCGCCCACCAGCCGGGCGATGTTGCGGCCGATGCGCCCGGCGGTCTCGCCGGGTACCGGCTGGGGATACTCGATCACCGGCGAGGCGTGCGCCACCAGGGCGTCGAACCGGTCCACCGGGACGAACGAGTCACCCAGGCTCCGGGGCATGTTGGGGTTCACCTCGGCGATGACGACCCGGGCCGCCGCCACGGCCGCCTTGGTCACGTCCACGCTCACCCCGAGGCTCACGTAGCCGTGGCGGTCCGGTGGGGTGACCTGGACCAGGGCCACGTCGATCCGAAGCCTGCGGCACCGGAACAGGTCGGGGAGTTCTGAGAGATAGACCGGGGTGTAGTCGGCCCGGCCCTCTGCCACGGCCCGGCGGGTGTTGTCGCCGATGAAGAACGCGTTGTGCCGGAACACCCGGGAGAACTTCTCGTCCGCGTAAGGGGCGACCCCGAGGGTCAGGATGTGGAGGATCTCGGAGTCGGCGAGGGTGGCGGTCCGTTCCGCCAGGCCGCGGACCAGGTACTGGGGTTCGCCGCACGCCGACCCCACGAAGATCTTCGCGCCCCTCGGGATCAGCGACAGGGCGGCGTTCCGGGTCATCACCTTGGACCGGTACCGGGTCTTCCAGTCCGGGTCGGTCACGGCGCGCCCCGGGCTCACGACACGGCCCGGTCCGCAGGGGGGAGGCCCTCGGAACCGCTGCCGGGCCGCCCCCCCCGGGCACGGCATCCGTCTGTGATCATTTCCGGCCTGACAACCAAACAGAAGCCCTTTCCAGGGGGGGATCGGAGCTACCGCGGGCCGGGTGGAAACAACGCCATCTTCGGCTTTGGCGGGCCGCGCACGCGCCCCCGCCCCCAGGTATACCACGGCCGCCGATCCGTTGCAGCGTTAGGACAAGAAATACGAAGGCGGGGCTCCCGAGATGGGAGCCCCGCCGGGGAAGCGTCGGCCCTGGAGCCGCTGGGTGGCCGGTTCAGCCCATGAACCGCACGGCCTGTTCGGCCAGTTTGATGATGCCGCCCGGGATGATTCCCAGGTACAGCACGCCCACCCCGGCGAGCACGGTGGCCAGGGCGGCGCTCGGGCCGACCCTCAGGCCGTCCACGGCGGGTTCGTCCGGGGACGGCTTGAAGTACATGGTGATGATCACCCGCAGGTAGTAGTAGACGCTGGCCGCCGAGTTCAGCACGCCCAGGATCGTGAGCCAGTAGTACCCCTCGTGCACCGCGGCCTTGAAGATCAGGAACTTCCCGATGAACCCGGCGGTCGGGGGAATCCCGGCCATCGAGAACATGAACACCGCCATGGCCAGCCCCAGGGCCGGGAACCGGAACCCGATGCCCGCGTACGCGTCCAGGGACGTGTTCTCCTGGCCGTATCGGCCCACCATGATCACGCACGCGAACGCGCCGATGTTCATGAACGCGTAGGCCAGCAGGTACACCATCATGGCCGAACTCGCCTCCGGGGTGCCCACCACGAGTCCCACCAGCAGGTACCCGGCATGGGCGATCGACGAGTAGGCGAGCATCCGCTTGACGTCGGTCTGGGCGATCGCGGTCAGGTTCCCGAGGGTCATGGTCAGGAGCGCCAGCACCCACAGCACCCCGCTCCACTCCACGTGGGTGCCCTGGAACGCCACCACGAACACCCGAAGGAACGCGCTGAACGCGGCCGCCTTGACCCCGGTGGCCATGAACGCGGTCACCGAGGTGGGCGCCCCCTGGTACACGTCCGGGGTCCACGCGTGGAACGGCACGGCCGCCACCTTGAACCCGAACCCAACGGTGAGCAGGCCGATCCCGGCCAGGGCCATGGGCGACGAGGTCAGGGCCGGCAGGGCCTTGAAGTACGCCATCACGTCGTAGATCTGGGTGGTGCCGCACGCGCCGTAGATCAGGGCGATGCCGTAGAGCAGGAACCCGGACGCGAACCCGCCCAGGATGAAGTACTTCAGCGACGCCTCCACCGACCGCTCGGTCCGGAAGTACCCGGCCAGCGCGTAGATCGCGATGCTCATGGTCTCGAGGGCCAGGAACACGACCATCAGGTGGGTGGCGCCCGCCATCAGCATCATGCCCACCAGGGCCAGCAGCACCAGGGCGTAGTACTCGCCGTGCTCGAACCGCTCGTCCCGCAGGTAGTTCTGGCTGACGAGCAGCGTCAGGATGCCCACCGCGTACAGGATGAAGTAGAAGAACGCGGCAAAACCGTCCCCGGCCAGCATGCCCGAGAACCCGAGCCGCTGGGGGCCGAACAGGCGCGGGGTGAGCAGCGCGGCGACCACGATGCCGGCAATGCCCAGGTAGGCCAGGTAACCCTTGCGCTCCCCCTTGCAAAACGCCTCGGCGAGCAGGACGAGGAGCGCCGTGGCCAAGACCACGATGTGGGGCGCCAGGAGCTGGAGGTCTGCCATCTGGAAGTTCATGGATCCACCTTTGGGTCGGCTGGTCGGCGAGGCGCCGACGGGTCTGCCGCTACTGGTTTTCGGTCTCCACCCGGAACGCCACAGCCGCGTCGGGGCGGTCCAGTTCCAGGCACGCCTCGCGTTTGGCCTCGAACCGGCTGAGCCACAGCTCCACGGTGGCGTCCATCTTGCGCAGGAACGTGCCCGGGTACAGGCCCATCCAGAACGCCAGGAACACCATCGGGAGCAGGTAGCCCCACTCCAGCCGGTTGAGGTCGGCCAGGTTCTGGTTCTTCTCGTTGTCCAAGGGCCCGAAGAACACCCGTTTCACCATCCACAGCATGTACCCGGCCGCCAGGATCACCCCGCTGGCCGCGAACACCGCTGCCGTCTTGGAGGTGAGGAACGTGCCGAGCATGATCAGGAACTCGCCCACGAACCCGTTGAGGCCCGGCAGCCCGATCGAACTCATGGTGATGATCAGGAACACCGTGGCGTACGCGGGCATCTGCTTGGCCAGCCCGCCGAACTCCGCGATCTCCCGGGTGTGTCGCCGCTCGTAGATCACCCCCACCAACAGGAACAGGGCGCCGGTGGAGATGCCGTGGTTCAGGCTCTGGTAGATGCCGCCGGCCACGCCCTGGGCGTTCAGGGCGAACAGGCCGAGCATCACGTACCCCAGGTGGGACACCGACGAGTACGCCACCAGCTTCTTCACGTCGGTCTGCACCATGGCCACCAGGGCACCGTAGATGATGCCGACCACCGCGATCGTCATCATGAACGGCGCCCACGCCTGGGCCGCGTTCGGGAACAGGGGCATCGCGAACCGCAGGAACCCGTAGGTGCCCATCTTCAGGAGCACCCCGGCCAGGATCACCGAACCGGCCGTGGGCGCCTGGGTGTGGGCGTCGGGCAACCAGGTATGCAGGGGCCACATGGGCACCTTGATGGCGAACGCCAGGCAGAACGCCGCGAACATCCAGAACTGCACGTTGGGCGCTATCGGCAGCTGGTAGAGCTGCAACAGGTCGAAGGTGGGCGCGTTGCCCGCCTTGATGTTCAGGAAGTACAGCACGAGGATCGCCACCAGCATCAGGAGCGACCCGACCATGGTGTAGATGAAGAACTTGACCGCGGCGTAGATCCGGTCGGTGCCGCCCCAGACCCCGATCAGGAAGTACATCGGGATCAGCATCGCTTCCCAGAAGACGTAGAACAGGACGAGGTCGAGGCTGATCAGTGCGCCGAGCATCCCGGTCTCGAGCACCAGGAAGAACAGCATGTACTCCTTGACCTGTTTTTCGACGCCCCAGCTCGACACCACGCAGATCACCGTGAGGAACGTGGTCAGCAACACCAGCCACAGGCTGATCCCGTCGATCCCCACGAAGTACTGGATGCCGAGGGACGCGATCCACGCCTTGCGCTCCATGAACTGCATGCCGCCCACGGCCGGGTCGAACCGGGCCCACAGGGCCAGGCTGATCACGAAGTTCACCGCGGCCACGGCCAGGGTCCACCCGCGGATCAGGCCCACGTTGCGCCGGTTCATCGCCAGCAGCACGAGCGCCCCGACCAGGGGGATGAACGTGATCGTGCTCAGATACGGGAAGTGGCTCATCGATCCGTCTCCCTCGCCTCAGAAAGCGGCCACGACCGCGTAGTAGGCCACCAGGACCACCGCACCGAGCAACACCGTCATGGCGTAGGCCTGCACCTTGCCGGTCTGGAGCAGCCGCAGGCCGCCCCCCAGCGAGCGCACCACGTAGCCCGTGCCGTTGACGATCCCGTCGATCACCACGACGTCCCAGAACGCCCAGAAGAACGTGGCGAGCGCCAGGGTGCCTTCGACGAACACCGCCTGGTAGATCTCGTCCACGAAGTACTTGTTGTACAGCAGTTCGTACAGGCCCTTGGCCTTGGCCGCCACCTTGCCGGGCAGGTCGGGCTTCAGGAGGTACGCGAAGTACGCCACCAGGATGCCCAGGAGCGCGTAGGCCACGCTCAGGAACATGAGCACGTACTCGGTGGGGTCGTGGTGCTCGGCACCGCCTTCGGCCCCGACTGCCGCGCCGTGACCCTCGGGGGCCTCGGCGTGGCCAGCCCCTTCACTCGCGTACGCGGTCCTGACGCCCAGCAGCCCGTCCAGATCGGGCGCGGCCGCGTGGGTCGTTTCGGTCACCGCGGCCGGATCCAGCACCGGGGCGAGCCAGTGGTGGAAGTTGTTGGCGCCGCCCAGGGCCGCGGGGATGCCGACCCAGCCGCCAACGACGGACAGGCCGGCCAGCACCCACAGGGGCACCGTCATCGACCGGGGGGACTCGTGGACATGGACCTCTTCGGGGTCGAACCGTTCCTTGCCGAAGAACGTCATGAACACCAGCCGGAACATGTAGAACGCCGTGATCCCGGCCGCGGCGAACCCGAGGAACCACTGGAACTTGTACCCGCCCGACCACGCCTTCCACAGGATCTCGTCCTTGGAGAAGAACCCGGCCAGGGGCGGGATCCCCGCGATCGCGATCGTGGCGATCAGGAACGTCCAGTAGGTGTGGGGCATGTGCTTGCGCAACCCGCCCATCTTGCGCATGTCCTGCTCTTCGTGCATCCCGTGGATCACCGACCCGGAACCGAGGAACAGGCACGCCTTGAAGAACGCGTGGGTCATCAGGTGGAAGATGCCGGCCACGTACGCGCCCACACCCATGGCCGTGAACATGTACCCGAGCTGGCTCACCGTGGAGTAAGCGAGCACCTTCTTGATGTCGTTCTGGGTGATCGCGATCGTGCCGGCGAACAGGGCGGTCAGCGCCCCGATCGTGGCCACCACGGTCATGGACACCGGGGCCATTGAGAACAGCACGTTGCACCGGCCGATCATGTACACGCCCGCGGTCACCATGGTGGCGGCGTGGATCAGGGCGGACACCGGGTTGGGGCCGGCCATGGCGTCGGGCAGCCACACGTACAGGGGGATCTGGGCGCTCTTGCCGGTGGCCCCCACGAACAGGAACAGGGTGATCGCGGTGACGATGCCGCCCCCCACCACCAGGGCTCCCGGGGCCTGGGCCATCACGGTGCGGAAGTCCAGGGTGCCGAACACCCAGAAGATCAGGAACATCCCGATCAGGAACCCGAAGTCGCCGATCCGGTTGACGATGAACGCCTTCATCCCGGCCGCGGCCTTGGCCGCGTCCTCGAACCAGAACCCGATCAGCAGGTACGAGCACAGCCCCACGCCCTCCCAGCCCACGAACATCACCAGGAAGTTGTTGCCCAGCACCAGGGTGAGCATCGCGAAACAGAACAGGTTCAGGTACGTGAAGTACCGGGCGTAGCCGGGGTCGTGGCTCATGTACCCCACCGAGTACACGTGGATCAGGAAGCCCACGCCGGTGACCACCAGGATCATCACGCAACTCAGGGGGTCGAGCAGGTACCCCAGGTTGATCGTGGTGGACCCGAACGCGATCCACTCGAACAGCACCTGTTCGAACACCCGCTCGGCGGGCGGCAAGGCCTTCAGGGCGAAGAACGCGCCGGCCGACACCAGGAACGACAGGAAGATGCTGCCGCACGCCACGGTGTGGACCACGCCCTTGGGCAGTCGCCGGCCGAAGAGTCCGTTCACGATGGCCCCCACCATGGGGAAGAACGGAATGAGCCAGATCAGGTCGAGCATGGGTAACGTCCTCCGGCTGCGGTCAGCCCTTGAGCAGGTCGACCTCGTCGGCGTACACGGTATTCCGGGCACGGACGAGGCTCACCACGATCGCGAGTCCCACCGACGCCTCGGCCGCAGCCACGGTCATCACGAAGAACACGTAGAGCAGGCCCTCGGCGCTGTTCAGGTGGTCCGACAGGGCCACGAACGACAGGTTCACCGCGTTGAGCATCAACTCGACGCACATCAGCAGCACGATCACGTTGCGCCGCACCAGCACCCCGATCACCCCCAGGGTGAACAGCACGGCCGACAGCGTGAGCGAGTATTCGAGAGGTATCATCGGGTCGCCCTCCGGACTCCGGTGATCGGTGATCAGTGACCGGTGATCGGTGATCCGTTCACGGCCTCACAGCTTCTTCTTCGCCAGGGTCACCGCGCCCACGAGCCCCACCAGCAGCAGGATCGACGCGATCTCGAACGGCAGCAGGTACGGCCCGAACAACTGGTCCGACAGGTACTGGACGCTGCCGATCCGCTCCAGGGCGCTCTCGGTCATGCCGCCCATCCGGCCGGTGAGCCGGGAGGTGAACGGCACCAGGATCGCCACGAAGAACAGCCCGGCCAGGCCCACGCCGACCACCTTGCCCGGCGCGAACCGGGAGGACGCCGCCTCCTCCCGCCGGATGTCCAGGAGCATGATCACGAACACGATCAACCCCATCACCGCGCCCGCGTACACCATGAGCTGGATCACGAAGATGAACTCCGCGTGGTGCAGCAGGTACACCACGGCCAGCGATACCATGGTGGCCACCAGGCCCAGGGCCGAGTGGATCGGGTTGCGGCACAGCAGCACGCCCAGCGCGCCGAGCACCGCCACGCCTGCCGCAAGGAAGAACATCGCCAGCATCATCCGGAGCCCCTCCTCAGTTGCGGGCCAGCACGTCCCGGGTCATGTGGAACTCTTCCCGGGTGTAGCCGCAGAACTCGTAGTTGGTGGTCAGCTCGATGGCGTCCTTGGGGCACGCCTCCTGGCAGTAGCCGCAGAAGATGCACCGGGTCACCTCCACCACGAACCGGTTCGGGAACCGCCGGCCGTCCGGCGTCTCCTTGGCCTCCACCGTGATCACGTTGGCCGGGCACACCGCCTCGCACAGGCCGCACGCCACGCACTTGAGCTGGCCGGCGTCGGTGGTCTTGAGCCGGTGCAGCCCCCGCCACCGGTCGGCCGGCTGGCGCTTCTGCTCCGGGTACTGGTAGGTCACCGGCTTGGTGAACAGTCGGCTCAGGGTGAACAGGAGCCCCTTGAGCAAGGGCAGGGGCGTCCCAAAGAAGCCGATCCGCCGGCTCTTGACGGGAATCATGGGCAGTTCCTCCTCAGCGACCTGCTACGCGATGACGGTGTAGTACAGCCCCACCACCACGATGTTGGCCAGGGCGATCGGCATCAGCACCTTCCAGCCGAACCGCATGATCTGGTCGTACCGCAGGCGGGGGAAGGTGCCGCGCTCCCAGACGAAGAAGAACACCAGGGCGAACACCTTGGCGAGGAACACGGGCAGCTTCAGGAAACCCGGCGTCGCCACGAACGGCAGGTTCCACCCGCCCAGGAACAGGCAGGTGATCAGGGCCGCCAGGCTGATCGCGTGGGCGTACTCGGCCATGAAGAACATGGCGAACTTCATGCTGGAGTACTCGATATTGAACCCGCACGCGAGTTCGGACTCGGCCTCGGGCATGTCGAACGGGGTCCGGTTGATCTCGGCCAGCCCGCAGATGATGTACAGGATGAACGGCACCCACAGGATCGGCTTGAACACGTTCCACAGGCCGGCCTGGGCCTCGACGATCTCCACCAGGGACAGGCTGCCGCTCACCATGATCACGCTGATCAGGGTGATCCCCAGGGCCAGTTCGTAGCTGATCATCTGGGCGGCCGTGCGCAGGGAGCCCAGCAGGCCGTACCGGTTGTTGGACGCCCACCCGCCCAGCATCACCCCGTACTCCCCGAGGCCAGCCAGCCCCAGGATGTACAGCAGGCCCACGTTGATGTCGGTGATCCGCATCGTGATCGTGCGGCCGAACAGGGTGAACTGGTCGCCGAACGGGATCACCGCGACCACCAGGAGCGCCGGGATGATCGACAGGGCCGGGGCCAGGGCGTACAGCAACCGGTCCGTGTTGGACGGGATGATGTCCTCCTTGAAGAACCCCTTGAGCCCGTCGGCGATCGGCTGGAGCAGGCCGAACGGCCCCACCCGGTTCGGCCCGTGGCGCACCTGGATCCGGCCGAGCACCTTGCGCTCGATCCAGGTGGTGTAGGCCACGAACAGCATCAGGACCGCGAACACCACCACGACCTTGATCACGCTCTCGATCACGAAGTCGAGCATCGTCAGACTCCAAAGACGGCAGGCGTCGGTTTCCGGTTCCCGGTTTCCGGTTTCCGGTTCAATTCACCAATCACCAATCACGAGTCACGGATCACGAAGTACCGCCCTACAGTTTCTCCACCCGCACCGCGCACACCTTGTACTCCGGGATCTTGCAGGTCGGGCACGCCGCCGAGTTGGTGAGCTGGTTCACCGGCGACTCGCTGTAGTGGAAGCTCATGAACACCGTGCCCGGCGCGGTGCGGTCGATCACCTGGACCTTGGTGGTGATCTCGCCCCGGCGGGACGACACCTTGACCGGGTCGCCGGTGGCGAGGCCCAGGCGTTCGGCGTCCACCGGGTTCATCTCCATGAACCCCTCGGGGAAGCAGTCGTTGATCCGGCCGCACCGCCGGGTCATGGTGCCCGAGTGGTAGTGGGGGTGTTCGCGTCCGGTGGTCAGGAAGAACGGATAGTCGTCGTCCGGCAGTTCGTCGGGTCCGTTGTAATCGACCGGGTGGAACAGGCCCTTGCCCCGGGCGAACCCGCCCACGTGCAGGATCGGCGTGCCGGGGTGGTCGGTGTCCGGACACGGCCACGGGATGCCCTCGTTCTCGATCCGGTCGTAGGTGATGCCCGCGTAGCTCGGGGTGAGGCTGCGGATCTCCTCGAAGATCTCCTCGGGGCCTGCGTACTCGGCCTTGTACCCCATGCGGCCCATCAGGTCCGCCAGGATCGCCCAGTCGGGCCGGCAGCCCGGCGTGGGCGCCACGGCCCGCCGAACCCGCTGCACCCGGCGCTCGGTGTTGGTGAACGTGCCGTCCTTCTCGGCGAACGAGCACGCGGGCAGCACCACGTCGGCCTTCTGGCCGGTCTCGGTCAGGAAGATGTCCTGGACCACCAGGAACTCCAGGTTGTCCAGGGCCTTCTCGATGTGGTGCAGGTCCGGGTCGGTGATCATGGGGTTCTCGCCCATGATATAGAGGGCCTTCAGGGAGCCGTCGGCGGCCCGGTTGCCCATCTCGGTCACGGTGAGGCCCACCTCCCGGCGCACCTTGCGGCCCCACGCCTCGTCGAACTTGGCCATGGCCTCGTCGTCGGCGACCTTCTGGTACCCGGTGACCACGTTGGGCAGCCCGCCCATGTCGCACGCGCCCTGCACGTTGTTCTGGCCCCGCAAGGGGTTCAGGCCGCCGCCCTCCTTGCCCACGTTGCCCGTGAGCATGGCCAGGTTGGCCAGGGCCTTGACCGCGTCGGTGCCCTGGGTGTGCTGGGTGACGCCCATCGCGTACAAGATCGAGGCCGGGTCGGCGGTGGCGTACAGCCGGGCGGCCTCGCGCAGGGCGTCGGCGGACACGCCGGTGTTCTGCTCGACCCACTCGGGGGTGAACTTCTCCAGGCTCGCGGCGAACGCGTCGAACCCCTCGCACCGTTCCTCGATGTACGCGGCGTCGTGGAGCCCCTCCTGGAGGATCACGTGCATGATCCCGTTCAGGACCGCGATGTTGTCCCCGGGCCGGATCTGGAGGAACACGTTGGCGTACTCGGCCAGGGGGATCCGCCGTGGGTCGATCACGACCAGCTTGGCGCCCCGGCGGGTGACGGCCCGCTTGACCCGGTCGCCGATGATCGGGTGGTTCTCGGTGGTGTTGGAGCCGATGACCAGGAAGGCCTCTGCCTTGTCCACGCAGGCGATGGCGTTGGTCATGGCGCCCGAACCGAAGCTAGTGGCCAGACCGGCCACCGTGGCGCTGTGTCAGAGTCGTGCGCAGTGATCGACGTTGTTCGTCCCGATCACCGCGCGTAAGAACTTCTGGAACAGGTAGTTCTCTTCGTTGGTGCACCGGGCGCTGGTGAACCCGCCCAGCGCGTCCGGTCCGTGCTCGTCCTTGATCTGCTGGAGCCGGGACGCCACCAGACCGAGGGCCTCGTCCCAGGTGCTCTCCACCAGGTCCCCGTCCTTGCGAACCAGGGGCTTGGTGAGCCGGTCGGGGTGGTCCACGAACTCCCACCCGAACCGCCCCTTCACGCACAGGGTGCCGTGGTTGGGCGCCTTGTCGAAGTCGGTGGTGGTGACCCGCAGGATCCGGCCGTCCAGCACGTTGAGCTCGAGTTGGCACCCGACCCCGCAGTATCCGCAGGTGGTCTCCACCCGCTCGGACTGCCAGATCCGGGCCTTGGTCTCCCGGACCCCGTCGGTCAGGGCGCCCACGGGGCACACGCTCAGACACTCGCCGCAGGACACGCACTCGGCCCCGGGCTTGGGACCGATGTAGCTGTGCAGCCCGTTGTCCACGATCTGGATGCACCCGATGCCCTTGATCTCGGTGCACGCCTGCACGCACCGGCCGCACAGCACGCACCGGTCGGGCCACTGCTGGATGAACGGCGACACGTACCGGGGCAACTGGCGCTCGAACGGCTCGGTGCCGTACTCCTTGGCCGTCACCCCGAACTCGGTCACCAGGTCCTGGAGGTCGCACTCGCCGCCCTTGTCGCACACCGGGCAGTCCAGGGGGTGGCGCACCAGGAGCAGCCTGAGCACGTCCCGGCGCATCTCCCGGAGTTCGTCCGAGTCGGTGGTGACCACCAGCCCGTCCCCGGCCACGGTGTCGCACGCGGTCACGGGCCTGGACACCCCGTCCACGTGGACCACGCACATGCGGCACGACCCGATGGGCGAGAGCTTCTTGAGCCAGCACAGGGTCGGGATCCGGATCCCCGCGGCCTGGGCCGCCTCCAGGATCGTCGAACCCTCGGGTACGCTGACCTGGACTGCGTCGATCGTGAGGTTGACCATGGATCTCTCCAGCTGTCTGCTTTCAGCGGTCGGCGGTCGGGGAGCCGGGCGCGCCAGCCCCGTCGCCACCCACCGCCACCAGGAGCATCCGGTAACACCGCAGGCACCGGCTGGCGTCGGCGATGGCCTCTTCGTGGGTGAACCCGACTTCCGCCTCCCGGAAGTCCCGGATCCGCTCTTCCACCGGCAGGTGGTGGATGTGGGCCGGCTCGGTGGTGGCCGGCAGGCCCACGTCCTCGGCGTCGTCGTACGGGTTCAGCTGGGCCACGTACGCGTTCATCACCCACTCCTCCAGAGGCTCGGTGCGGCCCTCCTGGAGGAACCGGTCGATCTGGAACGCGGCCTCCTTGCCCCCGGCCAGGCCGCCGATCAGGGTCAGGGGCCCGGTGACGCAGTCGCCGGCCGAGAACACCCCCACCCCGTTGGCCACGCCAGCCAGCCAGTTCAGGCCCTCCACCTCGACCTGGTTCCACCTGTCGGCCTTGACCGGGCCGTCCTCGGGCAGGAACCCCAGGTCGATCGCCTGGCCGATGGCCGGGATCACCGCGTCGGTGTCGAGCACGAACTCGCTGCCCTCCACCGGCACGGGCCGGCGCCGGCCCGACGCGTCGGGCTCGCCCAGTTCCATCTTGATCAGCTCGACGCCCTTGACCTTTCCGTTGTCGTCGAGCACCAGCCGGGTGGGGTTGTGCAGGAACAGGAACTCGATGCCCTCGGCCTTGGCGTCGGCGATCTCCACGTCGTCGGCAGGCATCTCCTTCTCGGTGCGGCGGTACACCAGCTTCACGTCCTCGTACCCGAGCCTGAGGGCGGTACGCACGCAGTCGATGGCCACGTTGCCGCCGCCCACCACCACGATCCGCTTGCCGACGAACACCTCCCGCCCCAGGGCCACGTCCCGGAGGAAGTCGGCCCCGCGCATGAACCCTTCCCGGGCCTCGTCCTCGCCCGGGGCCCGCAACCCCGTGCCCAGCCGGGCACCCACCGCAACGAACACGGCCTTGTACTCGCCCTTGAGCAGGTCCTCGAACGGGACGTCCGTGCCGATGTCGGTGTTGTACCGGATCTCGACCCCGAGGGCCTCGATCAGGCCCACCTCGTGCTGCAGGAGCTGGCGGGGTAGCCGGTAGTCCGGGATGCCCACCGCGGCCATGCCGCCGGGCTCGGGCAGGGCTTCGAACACGGTGACCCCGTACCCCATCTGGGCCAGGTAGTACGCGCAGGACAGGCCGGCCGGCCCGGCGCCCACCACCGCCACCTTCGGCTTGTCGGCGGCCGGCTTGGGCAACCGGGGCGGGCGTTTGCGGTCCAGCTCGTAGTCGGCCACGAACCGCTTGAGGTACTTGATCTGGACCGGGCCGTCCACGTTCTGGCGGCGGCAGTTGAACTCGCACGGCCGCACGCACACCCGGCCCACGGTGCCGGGCAGGCAGTTGTCCTGCCGGATCACCTCGAGGCTGTCCAGGAACCGCCCCTTGCGGATCAGTTCCACGTAGGTGGGGATGTCCAGGTGGGCCGGGCACGCGCTCTTGCACGGCGCGGTCACCTTGAGCCGGTAGGTTCCCCGGGGGATCTCGCTGCCCGCGGCCACGGCCGCCTCGACCTCGGCCTTGAAGTGGGTCGCGAAGTCGGCGAACGCCTTGCCGCAGGTCCGGCCCAGGTCGCACATGGCCTGGTCCTTGAGCCGGGCGGCCAGGCGCTCGACCGTGGACAGGTCGGTGGGCCGTCCCTTGCCGCTGCACACGCGGTCCAGGCAGTCGAAGATCACCTTGCTGCCCACCCGGCACGGCACGCACTGGCCGCACGAGTTGCGGACGAGCCCCTCGGCGTAGGCGCGCGCCAGGTCGATCACCTGGACCCCGTCGCCCCACACGGCGATGCCGTCCCATCCCATGACCCCGGCCACCGGCGTGCCCGACGCAAGGGCCTTGGGCAACGCCACGTCGTCGGCGCCCACCCCGCCGCCCCGGCGGCTGTCCACCACTTGGCCGCCCCAGCTGGAGAAGATCAGATCGCCCATGAACAACCTTCCGTGATCTGTCGGGCCGCCCGGGAGCGGCCCGCGACGCACCCCGTTCGGGGTGCCAATTCACGAGGGTTTGCGGAAGCTCCCTACCGGTCGATCTCGCCGAGCACGATGTCCAGGGAGCCGATCACCGCGATCACGTCGGCCACCATGCGGCCCACGATCATGTCTTCCAGGGCCTGGAGGTTGACGAAACACGGCGGCCGCACCCGGAACCGGTACGGTTTCTCGCTGCCGTCGGACACCAGGTAGTACCCCAACTCGCCCTTGGTGGCCTCCACGCCCACGTACACGTCGCCCTCGGGCACGGGGAAACCGGCGCTCATCCACTTGAAGTGGCGGATCAGCTGGCCGATGTCCTCGTACACCTCCTCCTTGGGGGGCGGCGAGACCACGGCCTCGTCCGCCATCACCGGGCCGTCCGGCACGCGGTCCAGGGCCTGCTCCACGATCCGCAGGGACTGGCGCATCTCCTCGAGGCGCACGAGGTACCGCTCGAACACGTCGCCCTTCGTGCCGGTGGGGATCTCAAAGTCGTAGGTCTCGTACCCGCAGTACGGCTGCTTCTTGCGCAGGTCCCACTCCACGCCGGCCGCCCGGAGCACCGGCCCGGTCAGGGCGTACTGGATGCAGTCCTCCCTGGACAGGATCCCGATCCCCTCGGTGCGCTCGCGCCAGATCCGGTTGTCGGTGAGGAGCCGCTCGTACTCGGCCATCTTGGACGGGAAGTCCTGGACGAACCGGCGGGCCTTCTCGAAGAACACCGGGGGCGCGTCCTGGGCCAGGCCGCCCACCCGCACGAAACTCGGGGTCAGGCGGGCGCCGGTCACGTCCTCGAGCAGGTCGATCACGGTCTCACGCTCGCGGAACGCGTAGAACAGGACGGTCATGGCGCCCATGTCCAGGGCGTGGGTGGCGAGCCACAGCAGGTGGCCCGCGATCCGCTGGAGTTCGCACAGGAGCACCCGCAGCACCGTGGCCCGCTCCGGGATGCGGTCCTCGATGTCCAGGAGCTTCTCCACGGCCAGGCAGTACCCAAGGTTGTTGATCAGGGCCCCCGTATAGTCCATCCGGTCGGTGAGCGTGAGGGCCTGGTGGTAGGTCTTGGTCTCGGCCAGCTTCTCGAGCCCCCGGTGCAGGTGACCCAGGTGCGGCGTGGCCTTCACCACGATCTCGCCGTCCAGCTCCAGCACCACCCGGAGCACGCCGTGGGTGGCCGGGTGCTGGGGGCCCATGTTGACGATCATGTTCTTGGTCTCGGCCATCGTGACCTCTCCGAAGATTCTCGGACGCGGGGCGCGCAAGCGGTGCGCGGCGGCTACCGGTAGACCACCTTCTGGGGGATCCCCTCCAGGGGGAAGTCCTTGCGCAGGGGGTGCCCCACGTACCCGTCCCACAGCAGGATCCGGCGCAGGTCCGAGTGCCCGTCGAACACGATCCCGAACAGGTCGTACACCTCGCGCTCGAGCCAGTTGGCGCTCTTCCACACGCCCTCCACAGTTGCGAGGGTGTCGTTCTCGGCCACCGGGGCCTTCAGGCGCAGCCGGCGGTTGTGGGCGAACGAGTACAGGTTGTACACCACCTCGAACCGGGGGGCCCGGGGGGTCCGGTCCACTGCGGTCAGATCGGTGAGCATCTCGAACGACAGCCGCACGTCGTCCCGGCAGAACGTGGCCACGTCCACGATCCGGTCCTTGTCCACCGTGACGATCGCCTGGCCCCGGAACTCCTCGCAGGCCCGGACGGCGTCGCCGAACTCCTTTTGCAGCGCGTCCGCAACAGCGGTCAGATCGCTCATGGGATCTCCTCGCCGGTTCAGGCGGACAGCTCGCCCGCGGTGTCGGGGAAGTCCGAGAACTTCTGCTGCCCGATCTTGTCCTGGAGCTTGATGATCCCGGCCAGGAGCTGTTCGGGCCGGGGCGGGCAGCCGGGTACGTACACGTCCACGGGCAGGATCTGGTCCACGCCCTGGACCGTGTTGTACACATTGAAGATCCCGCCCGAGCACGCGCAGGTGCCGTACGCGATCACCCACTTGGGGTCGGGCATCTGGGAATAGATCTTCTGGACCATGGCGGCCATCTTCTTGGTCACGGTGCCGGCCACGATCATCAGGTCCGACTGGCGGGGGGACGGCCGGAACACCTCGGCTCCGAACCGGGCGATGTCGTAGTGGGACGACGACGCCACCATCATCTCGAGGGCGCAGCACGCCAGCCCGAAGGTCGCCGGCCAGATCGAGTTCTTACGGGCCCAGCCGACCGCCGCCTCGAGCTTGGTCAGCATGAACGGGGGCAGGTTGGTCTCTATTCCCATTCCAGCACTCCCTTCCTCCAGATGTACACGTAGCCCACGAGGAGGATGAGCAGGAAGATCAGCATCTCCACGAACCCGAACAGCCCCAGCTTCTGGAACCGCACCGCCCACGGGTACATGAACACCACTTCCACGTCGAACACGAGGAACGCCATGAACACGAGGTAGTACTTCACGTCGAACCGCTGGCGGGCGCCGGGCTCGACCTCCATGCCGCACTCGTAGGTGCTGAGCTTGCTGGGGTCGGGCCGGCGGGGGCCGAGGAACATCGAGATGACCACGACGCCCAGTCCGAACCCCGCGGCGAGCAGGAACAGGATCAGGATGGGGATGTAGTTCTGGAGCATCGGTGACTCCTCGACCGGTCTGGAGAGAAGTTGCGCCGCCTGCTTGTGAAGGCCTGGTACAAAGTCGCGCGTATGCTACTGTGGCCGCTTCGCGCCTGTCAAGACGGAAACCCGCGCGTTCGCGCATAAAAGCACAACGTGTGGGGATTGTTCAGGTTCGACGTTCCGGGTTCCGGGTTCCGGGTTCACGGCTCAGGACTCCCTGGCCCCCACCCGGTTGATCCCGGCCAGCAGCAGGCCCAGCGTGATGAACGCGCCCGGGGGCAGGATCATCACGATCAGGGGCTGGTACGACGCCCCGAACAGGGACGCGCCAAACAGGGTGCCGTTGCCGAGCACCTCGCGCACGCTCCCGAGCAGGGTGAGGCTGAGGGTGAAGCCCAGGCCCATGCCCAGGCCGTCGGCCACGGACGCAGCCACCCCGTTGCGGGACGCGAACGCCTCGGCCCGGCCCAGGATCACGCAGTTGACCACGATCAGGGGGATGAACACCCCCAGGGCCTTATGCAGGTCGTGGGCGTACGCGTTCATCACCAGGTCCACCACGGTGACGAACGCGGCGATCACCACGATGTACGCGGGGATGCGCACCTTGGCCGGGATCACCGACCGGATCAGGCTGACCACCGCGTTGGAGCACAGGAGCACGAACGTGGTGGCCAGCCCCATGCCGATGCCGTTCACGGCCTCGGTGGTCACGGCCAGGGTCGGGCACATGCCCAGCACCAGCCGGAACACCGGGTTGTCCGAAGCGATTCCGTTCCAGAACTGTCGGGCCAGGGACATGGGGGGTCCGGGTTCAAGGTTCAGGGGGAACTGCCGTGATTGGTAATTCGTGACTCGTGACCGGTGAAGGCAACAGCATGGTCACCAATCACCAATCACCAATCACGAGTCACTGGTCACCAAACACATCCATCCGCGGCTTCGCCGCCCGGTAGCGCTCCAGGCCGGTGCGGATCGCGGCCACGATCGCCCGGGGGGTGATCGTGGCACCGGTGATCTGGTCGAAGTCGCCGCCGTCCTTCTTGACCGCCCACCGGGCGTCGTCCAGGGACCGGCCGTTGAACTGGGCGAGAAACCCGGGGTCGGCCGCCTTGGCGCCGAGTCCCGGGGTCTCGGCGTGGGCCAGGACGACCACCCCGGTCACCCGGCCCGTGGGGTCGACCCCCACCAGGGCCTCGATCGTACCCGAGTACCCCTCGTTCGAGCGCACCGGGAACGCCACCCCCACCAATTCCCCAACCTTGCGGCCGGGGTAGTACGTGACCCCGTCCACCTCGCGGGCGTCCGCGTCTGGCGCGTTGTCGAACGCCGGCAGTACGGCCCCGACGGCCCGGAGCAGTTCCTGGCGCTTGGCCTCCCGGATCGGTTCCTCGGTCAGGTCGTACACCTTGGCCAGGGCCAGGGCGGCCAGGACGCACACCAGGGTGAGCACCCCCACCATGCGGGCCACTTCCCTCACGGCGCCGCCTCCTTCACCCAACCGAACTTCCGAGGCCGGGTGAACCGATCGATCAGGGGCACGCACGCGTTCATCAGCAGGATCGCGAAGCTCACCCCCTCGGGGTACCCCCCCCACAACCGGATCGCGGCGGTGATCACCCCGCACCCGAGGCCGAAGATCCACCGCCCCTTGCGGGTCAGGGGGCTCGTCACCATGTCGGTGGCCATGAACAGGGCGCCCAGCAGGAGCCCCCCGGTGAGGATCTGGGCCAGGGGGTCGAGCACCCGGTCGGGGTGGAGTTCCCACACCGCGCCGGTGACGAGGAGCGTGGCGCCGATGAACGCCGCCGGGATGTCCCACGGGATGATCCGGCGCCACAGCAGAACGGCCGCGCCCAGGATCAGGGCGATCGCGGACACCTCGCCGATGGAGCCGCCGTGGGCGCCCAGCGCGAGCGCCCACAGGTCCACGTGGCCGGCCGGCCCGAGCACCCCGGCCGTGGCCACCGCTGTCTTGGCCGCGCCCAGGGGGGTGGCCCCGCTGATCCCGTCGGCCAGGAAGCTTCCGGGCGCGGACCAGGTGGTCATCTGCACCGGGAACGACACGAGCAGCACCACCCGGGCCACCAGGGCCGGGTTGAACGGGTTCTGGCCGAGGCCGCCGAACACATGCTTGCCCAGCCCCATGGCCACGGCCGCGCCCAGCACCACCAGCCACCACGGGCTGGCCGCGGGCAGGTTCAGGGCCAAGAGCAGTCCGGTCAGGACAGCCGATCCGTCCGACACGGTCACCGGCCGGCCCCGCATCCGCTGGAACACGGCCTCGAACCCCGCGCATCCGGCCACGGCCAGCGCGGTCACCCATGCCGCCCGGGGGCCGAACGCGTAGATCCCCCACGCGGTGGCCGGCGCCAGGGCGGCCACCACCGTCCACATGATCCGCGCCGTGGAGTCCCCGGCGAACGCGTGGGGCGACGAGGACAGGGTCAGGGGGCGAGGTTCAAGGCTCAAGGGTCGAGGTCCAGGGTTCGAGGTTCCGAGTTCCAAGTTCCAAGTCACCGGTCACCGGCCACGCTTCCGGCGCCAGGACAGCACGCGGCCCTTGGCGTACCGGATCGACTGGACCAGGGGGATGAACGCCGGGCACACGTAGGCGCACGAGCCGCACTCGATGCAGTCCAGGGCGTGGTACCGGTCGGCCTCCTCCACCAGGTCCGCGCCGATCGCGGCGGCGATGCCGGTGGGCTCGAGGCCCATGGGGCACGCGTCCACGCACCGGCCGCACCGGAGGCACGGGCCGGCCGGCGCGGTGCGCACCCGGTCCCGGGTGAGGCACAAGACGCCCGACGTGCCCTTGATCGCGGGCACGTCCAGGGTGTGCTGGGCCAGCCCCATCATCGGGCCACCGAGCACCACCTTGGCCACGTCGCCCGTGAGCCCGCCGCACCGGTCCACCAGGTGCCGCACCGGCGTGCCCACCCGGAACCGGAGGTTCTTCGGCTCGCGAACGCCCGGCCCGGTGACCGTGACGACCCGTTCCACCAGGGGCCGGCCCCGGACCACGGCCGCGTGGATCGCGGCCGCAGTGGCCACGTTCTGGACCACCGCGCCCACGGCCATGGGCAGGGCGCCGGACGGCACCTCCCGGCCGAGCACCGCCTGGATCAGCTGTTTCTCCGCGCCCTGGGGGTACTTGATCTCCAGGGGGACCACCTCGGCCCACCCGCCGTCCCCGGCCCGGCGGCCCATCTCGGCGATCGCGTCGGGCTTGTTCTCCTCGATCCCCACCCAGCCCCGTTCCAGGCCGAACAGGTGCAGGACGATCTGCAAACCCGCCAGGATCTCGCCGGCGGCCTCGAGCATCAGGCGGTGGTCCGCGGTGAGGTACGGCTCGCACTCCACCCCGTTCAGGATCACCGCGTCGATCGTCGCCTCCGGGGGCGGCGACAGCTTCACGTGGGTCGGGAACGTGGCGCCGCCCAGGCCCACGATGCCGGCTTCCTGGATCCGCCGGCGGAGCACGGACGGGTCGGCCGCCTCGGGCGCGGGGATCGGCTCCAGGGGCTCGGCCCACGCGTCGTCGCCGTCGGCCTCGATCTCGATCGCGGGCTGGGGCGTGCCCATGGGGTGTGGGGCCACGTCCACCCGCCGCACCGTGCCCGAGGTGGGCGCGTGCACCGGTACGGACACGAACCCCACGGCCTCGGCCAGGACCTGCCCGGCCAGCACCCGGTCGCCCTTCTTCACCACGGGCCGGGCGGGCGCGCCGATGTGCTGGCTGACCGGCACCACCAGCCGTTCGGGCAACGGCGCGTCCTCCACCGCCACGGCCGCGGTGCGGTGCTTCTCGCCGGGGGGGTGCACCCCGCCCCGCTTGAACGTCCGGCCGGCGCTCACGCCGCCGTCTCCACGGAGGTCGGGATCGGGTCGCCGTCCCGGATCGCGCCGGCCGGGCACACCGGCGCGCACCGGCCGCACCCCACGCACCGGTCGGCGTCCACCCGGTGGGGCGCCTTGCGCTCGCCCGCGATCGCGTCCACCGGGCACACCCGGGCGCACTTGCCGCACCCGATGCACGCCGGCTCGTCGATGAGGGCCTTGCACCGGCCGGCCACCAGGTCGTCGATGTTGGCGGTGGGACACACCGCGGCGCACCGGCCGCAGGACACACACGCGTCCGGGTCGATCCTCGCCAGACCGCGGTCCATGGCGATCGCGTCCACCGGGCACGCCTTGGCGCACCGGCCGCACCCGATGCACCCCTCGGAGCACACCGCCTTCACGGCCTTTCCCCGGTCGGTGCTGCGGCACCGCACGTGCACCCGGCACCCGTCGGGCTCGAGGTCGATGATCCGCTTGGGGCACGCGTCCACGCACGCGCCGCACCCGGTGCACCGGTCCGGGGCCACCCGGGGAAGCCCGGCCCCGTCCAGGTGGATCGCGCCGAACGGGCACGCCCGCTCGCAGGTCCCCAGCCCCAGGCAGCCGGCGCTGCACAGCTTGGGGCCGCCGCCCACCAGGGCCGCGGCCCGGCAGTCGGGCACCCCCACGTACACGCCCTTGTCCAGGGCCACCCCGCGCCCGCCCCGGCAGTGGACCACCGCGATCCGCCGCACGGTGGTCCCGGCCTCCACGCCGAGGATCCCGGCGATCGCCCCGGCCACCTCGGCGCCCCCCGGGGTGCACGCGGTGGGCTCGGCCGCCCCCTCGGCCAGCGCCTTGGCCAGGGCCGAACACCCGGCATACCCGCACGCGCCGCAGTTGGCGCCGGGCAGCACCCCTTCCAGGGCCTCGACCCGGGGGTCCACCTCGACCCGGAACTTGAGGCTCGCGAGCCCCAGCCCCAGGGCGGACACCAGGCCGAGCCCGCCCACGATGAGCACCGCTTCGATCACGGGGCGCCGCTCACTACACCATCCCGGCGAACCCCATGAACGCGAGGCTCAGCAGGCCGGCGGTCACCAGGGCGATGGCCGTACCCTGGAACGGCCGGGGCACGTCGGCCACGGCGATCCGCTCCCGGATGCCCGAAAACAGCACCAGGGCCAGGGCGAACCCGGCGGCCGCGCCCACGCTGAACACCACGGTCTCCAGGAACCCGTGGCCCTTCTGCACGTTGAGCACGGCCAGGCCGAGCACGGCGCAGTTGGTGGTGATCAGCGGCAGGAAGATCCCGAGGGCCTGGTACAGGGCCGGGCTCGTCACCTGCACCACCATCTCCACGAGCTGGACGAGGGCGGCGATGACCAGGATGAACGCGATCGTCTGGAGGTATTCGAGGTGGAGGGGCGTCAGAAGGAGGCGCTGGATCAGCCACGTGGCCACCGAGGCCACGGTCATCACGAACAGCACGGCGAGCCCCATGCCCACGGCGGTCTCGGTCTTCTTGGAGACGCCCAGGAACGGGCAGATCCCCAGGAACCGGGACAGCACGAAGTTGTTCACCAGCACGGCGCTGATGAAAAGGAGGCCCAGCGCGGCCATCGCCCACCTTTCGTACCCAAAGGAAAACGAACAAACGAACAGGAACCGAGACGACCCCTCCCCCGGGGACCGGGGCGGTCAGGATAGGAAACCGGTCAGGGGGGTGTCAAGGACCGTCGTCCCGGGCCAGCCGGATCGCGATCGGCCGGTCCGCCGCGGGCAGGGCAAGGGCGGGGAGGTCCCGGGGCCGGACCCAGGCAACCGCCTGCCCGTCCACGCCCCGGGGCTCGCCCCGCGCGAGCCGGCACGCGTACGCGTCCAGGCGGATCGCCAGGTGGGGGTAGTCGTGGTCCACCGCGGCCACCCGGCCGCCCACCACGACCTCCACGCCGAGTTCCTCGAGGATCTCCCGGGCCAGGGCCTCCCGGGGCGTCTCTCCGGGCTCGACCTTGCCGCCCGGGAACTCCCACAGCCCCCCGTGGGGGCCGCCCGGGGGGCGGCGGGCCAAGAGCACCCGGCCCGCCCGGTCCCGGAGCACGGCGGCCACCACGTGGACCCGGTGCGCCTCCACGGGGGCGCCCGCCTTCAGGACGCCAGCTCGGGCAGGTCCTTGAAGTGCTCCAGGGCCTCGGGGTTGGCCAGGGCGTCCTTGTTCTTCACCTCTTCGCCGTGGATCACCTTGGTGACCGCGATCTCCACCAGCTTGCCGCTGATCGTCCGGGGGATGTCGGGCACCGCGATCACCTTGGCCGGCACGTGGCGGGGGGTCGTGTTGGTGCGGATCTGGGTCTTGATCTTCTTGACCAGGGCGTCGTCGAGCGCGACCCCTTCCCGGAGCACCACGAACAGGACGACCCGCACGTCGTCCTCCCACTGCTGGCCCACCACCAGGGACTCCACCACCTCGTCCAGGGCCTCCACCTGGCGGTAGATCTCGGCCGTGCCGATCCGCACGCCGCCCGGGTTCAGGGTGGCGTCGGACCGGCCGTACACGATCACCCCGCCCCGCTCGGTGATCTCGATGTAGTCCCCGTGGCGCCACACCCCCGGGTACGCGCGGAAGTACGCATCCAGGTACTTCTCGTTGCCCGGATCCTTCCAGAAGTAGATCGGCATGGACGGGAACGGCGCGGTGCACACCAGCTCGGCCTTCTGCCCCACCACCGGCTTGCCCTCGTCGTCCCACGCCTCCACCTTCATACCCAGGCCCCGCTTCTGGATCTCGCCCGCGTACACCGGGTCGATCGGCGAGCCCAGCATGAAGCAGCTGATGATGTCGGTGCCGCCCGAAATGGACGCCAGCTGGAGGTCGGCCTTCACCTCCCGGTACACCCACTCGAACCCCTCGTCGGACAGGGGCGACCCCGTGGAGCACACCGCCTTGAGGGCCGACAGGTCGTGGTCCCGGCCCGGGTGCACGTCGCTCTTCTCGCACATGCTGATGTACTTGGCGCTGGTGCCGAACACGGTGAGTTTCTGGTCCTCGGCCATCTTCCACAGCACGTCCAGGTCCGGGTAGCCAGGGCTGCCGTCGAACAGCACCACCTCGGCGCCCACGAACAACGCGCTCACCAGCCAGTTCCACATCATCCACCCGCAGGTGGTGAAGTAGAAGATCGTGTCGTCCCGGGTGAGATCGGTGTGGAGCAGGTGTTCCTTGGCGTGCTGGATCAGGGTGCCGCCCGCGCCGTGGACGATGCACTTTGGCACGCCCGTGGTGCCCGACGAGTACATGATGTACAGGGGGTGGTCGAACGGCAGCTGGGCGAACGCGATCTCCCCCGGGTCATCCCCGGCCAGGGCGTCGTCCGACAGCACGGCCTTGGGCAGGCCCGCCAGGTCGGGCGCGTCCGTGGTGAACGGCACCACCACGATCCGCTCGATCGCGCCGATCTCGTCGGCCACCTGGCGCACCCGGCCGAGGGAGTCGAACGCCTTGCCGTTGTAGAAGTACCCGTCGGCGGTGACGAGCACCTTGGGCTCGATCTGGCCGAACCGGTCCATCACCCCCTTGAACCCGAAGTCCGGGCTGCACGACGACCAGATCCCGCCGAGGCTGGTGGTGGCCAGCATGGCCACCACGGTCTCGATCCGGTTGGGCATGAAACCGGCCACCCGGTCGCCCGGGCCCACCCCTGCCCCCTTCAGGAACCGCGCCAGGCGGGCCACCCGGTCGTACAGCTCGGCGTAAGTGAGCCGCCCGTCCTCGGCGCCCCCCTCCCGGACGAACACCAGGGCGGTGCGATCGTCCCGGTGGCGGAGCAGGTTTTCGGCGAAGTTCAGGCGGGCGCCCTTGAACCACACCGCCCCGGGCATCTGCGGGTTCTCGAGCACGGTCTCGTACGGGGTGGAGCACTTGATCCCGGCGAACTGCCACATGAGTTCCCAGAACTCGGGGATGTTCGCGACCGACCACTGGTACAGCTCGTCGTACCCGTCCAGGTCGAGCCCCTGCTCCCGGTTCACGAACCGGATGAACCGGGTGAGGTTCGCGTTGGCGATCCGGTCCTCGGACGGCTTCCACAACAGCTTGGCCATGACGACGCTCCTCCGACACGGGCAAGGGGGATGGGCGAAAAGAAGACGGACCATAGCGAAACCGCCCGCCGGCCGCAAGGGCCGGTCCGGATTTCCCGCCGGACAGGGGGGTTGCGCCGGAGCGCGCTACCCGGTCCCGCCCGGCCGGACGCACCGCACCCCGTGGCCGGCCCGGCCCGGGCCGAAGCACCCGTTGCACGACACGCACGCGGCCGGCGACCGGTCGCCCCGTTGCCACCGGGCCGGCAGGTCGGGCTCCCGGATCAGGGGGCGCGACAGGGCCACCAGGTCGGCCTCCCCCAGGACGAGCAGCTCCTCCAAGACCTCCGGGCTGCGAAGTCCGCCCACCGCGGCCACGGCGCACCCGGCCTCCAGCCGGACCCGGCGGGCCAGGTCGCGAAAGTACGCCTCCCCCTCGCCGGGAGCCACCCCGGGCCGCACCGGCCCGAGCCGGCCGCTGGCCGGGGTTCCGCCGCTCACCTCGACGAACGCGATCCCCCGGGCGCCGAGCCAGCCCGCCACCCGGGCCGCCTCGCCGGCCTCGAACCCGCCGGGCACGAAGTCCGCGCCGCTCAGCTTCACCGCCACGGGAAAGTCCGGCCCGGCCGCGGCAGCCACCGCGGCCAGCACCTCCTGGAGGAACCGGAACCGGCCGCGCAGGTCGCCACCGTACCGGTCGGTGCGGTGGTTGGTGGCCGGGGACAGGAACTGGTTCACCAGGTAGCCGTGGGCCGCGTGGATCTGGACGAACGCGAACCCGGCCCGGCGCACCCGCTCCGCGGCCCGCCCGAACGCCGCGGCTGCGGCGGCCACCCCCTCGGCGCTCAGTTCCCGGGGCATCTCCGGGTACTGGGGCACGTCCACGAACGACGGGGCCACCGGGGACGCGCCCCCGATCCACGCCGACCGGGTCTGGCCGCCCGCGTGGACGAGCTGCACCCCGGCGGTGGCGCCCGTCTCGGCCAGGGCCCGCGCCACCCGGGCCAGGCCGGGCACCTGGTCGTCGGCCCACGCGCCGAGCATCCGGGGCATCTGCCGGCCGGCCGGGTCCACCGCGGTGTACCCGGTGATCACGATCCCTGCGCCGCCCCGCCCGAGGGCGGCGTACCGGTCCACCAACTCGCCGGTGGCCCGGCCCCGCTCGTCCGCCATCCCCAGCCACGTGGCCGAGCGCACGACGCGGTTGCGGGCTTCGAGGGCCCCGATCCGGACCGGTTCGAACAACGCGCTCACGGGGCTCCCCTCCTCGTCACGTCCGGGCCAGCCGGAACAGGCTGCGGAACGCGGCCACCCGGAGGCCGTCCTCGCCGTACAGGTCCGCCTCTCCCGCCAGGTCCCGCTCCCCGACACGCTCGACCCGGGCCCGGGCCTCCACCGCACCCCGCCGCACCGGCGCCAGGAACCGGGTGTTCAACTCCAGGGTGGCGAACCGGGTGCCCGCTGGCACCAGGCTCTTGACCGCCACGGCCACGGCGGTGTCGGCCAGGGTGGTGAGGGCGCCGCCGTGCAGGAGTCCGCCACCCTGGGCCAGCTTGACCCGGAACGGCATCCGCAGCACGGCGCGACCGGCGGCGGCCTCCACGATCTCGATCCCGCACAGTGCCTCGAACGGCGCCGTGGCGATCCAGCCGTCCATGACGAACTGCTCCCGGACGGGGTCCCGCAGTTCGTCCCACGCACCCGCCCCGCTTCCGTCTCCCATCCGCGCCTCCCGCGTCCTCCGCCGGCTTTCCCCTTCCCGGAGGGTACCACTTCCGCGCCGCTCCGGCCCACCCGGCTGGCGGATTTGCGTTCCAGGCCGGGGCGGGTTGCGCGTATGCTGTGACGCCTTCGTCCCCTCCCTCCCCGGAAGCGGAGATCCGACCCCGGCCCCATGGCTCCCGACCCCGCCCGACTTCGCCCCCGCGAGATCCTCCGGTTCTGGCTGCCCCTGGCCGCCACCTGGCTCATGATGAGCGTGGAGGGCCCGTACCTGGCCGCGGTGATCGCGCGCCTGCCCGCTCCCGAGCCCAACCTGGCCGCGTTCGGGGTGTCGTTCTCGGTGGCCCTGATCCTTGAGGCGCCGGTCATCATGCTGATGGCCGCGGCCACCGCCCTGGTGCGGGACCGGGCGTCCCTGGCCTCGGTACGCCGGTTCTCCCTGGGCCTGAGCTGGCTCGTCACCGGCGCGGCCGTGGTCGCGGTGCTGCCCCCGGTGTACCGGGTGCTGGCCGACCGGGTGCTGGACCTGCCCCCCGGGGTGGCCCGGCTCACCCACCCCGCGCTGGTGTGGCTGCTGCCGTGGCCCGGGGTGATCGGGTACCGCCGGTTCTACCAGGGGGTGCTGATCCGCAGCGGACAGACCCGGCGGGTGGGGTACGGCACCGGGGTGCGGCTGGTCGTCATGGCGGCCACGGCCCAGGCCGGGTTCCACCTGGGCGCGGGCGGCGCGACCGTGGGCGCGTCCGCGCTCACGGCCGGGGTGCTGGCCGAGGCCGTGGCGTGCCGGTGGATGGTGGCGCCGTCCGTGGCCCGGCTGCGGTCCGGGCCGCCCGGCCCGACGCCGGGCCCGTCCCAGATCGCGATCGCCCGGTTCTACGGCCCCCTGGCCCTGAGCGCGGTGCTGACCCTGGCGATCCACCCGATGGCCACGTTCTTCCTGGCCCGGGCCCGGGAGCCGGTCCTGTCCATGGCCGTGTTCCCGGTGGTGCGGGCGCTGGTGTTCGTGTTCAGCTGCCTCGGCCTGTCTTACCAGGAGGTGATCATCGCCCTGCTGGGCGACCGGTGGCAGGGCCGCCCGGCCCTGGCCCGGTTCGGGACGTGGCTCGGCCTGGGCGCGGCCGGGGGGCTGGCCGCGGTGGCCCTGACCCCCGCGTCCCGGGTGTGGTTCGAGGGGGTGTCCGGCCTGACCCCGGAACTCGCCCGGATGGCGCTCGTGCCCACGGCCTTGCTGGTGCCGGTGCCTGCCCTCACGGTGAGCCTGTCGTTCCTGCGGGCGCTCCACGTCCAGGCCCGCCGCACCCGGCCGATCACCGCGGCCACCGTGGCCGAGGTGGCCGTGATCGGCGCCGGGTTGTGGGTCGGGATCGCGGGGCTCGACGGGGTGGGGGTCGTGGTGGCGGCCGCCGCGATCCTGGCGGGCCGGGTGTGCTCGAACCTCGTCCTGCTGGCCCACGGCGGCCGCGTGCCGCCCCCGGCGCCGGCCCGTTGAACCGGCGCCGGCCGCGTGGACACCCCGGGCCGGTCCCGGTATCATCCCACCCATGATCCTCGACGCCCACACCCACCTGTGCCCGCCGGAGATCCGGGCCGACCGGGCCGCGTTCTTTCCCGGCGAGGCCGACTTCAGCCTGTTGTACGCCGACCCCCGGGCGCGGCTCGCGGGCGCCTCCGACCTGGTGGCGTACCTGGACCGGTCCGGCATCCGGGCCGCGTGCGCGTTCGGGTTTCCGTGGAACGACGACGGCCTCACCCGGCTGTGCAACGACTACGCCCTGGACGCGGCCCGGCGGTTTCCGGATCGGATCGTCCCGCTGGCCTGCGTCAACCCCCTGCGGGGCGCGGCCGCTGTGCGGGAGGCCGAGCGGTGCCTGGGGGCCGGGGCCCGGGGCCTGGGGGAGATCGCCACCTACGGCGCGGGCCTCGGGCCGGAGGTGCGCGCGGCCGTGGGGCCCCTGGCCGACCTGTGCCGGGAGGCGAGCGTTCCACTGCTCCTGCACACCAACGAGCCGGTGGGCCACGCGTACCCGGGCAAGAGCCCCATGGAGCCGTCCGAGGTGTATGCCCTGGTGCGGGAGCACCCGGACACCCGGTGGATCCTGGCCCACTGGGGCGGCGGCCTGTTCGCGTACCACCTGCTCAAGAAGGAGGCGCCCGAGGTGCTCCGCAACGTGTGGTACG
>JAJRUI010000130.1 GCA_024277875.1 Deferrisomatales bacterium | reverse complement strand
TGCGGCATGGTTTTCCGGGGATGTGGTCGGCGAGGGGTCAATGGAGGGTGCGGTCCGAGCGCCCCCGGCGGGGGGCGGCGCGGCCCAGGGTGGAACGGTACAACCGCCGCACCTGGTACCGGGCCGTCAGCCGGCGCACGCCCACCGTGACCACCACGGCCACGGCGATGACGGTCGGCCCGAAGAACGCCGACCCGATGCTGGCCGGATGCCAGGCGGCCACGACGAGCAACTCGACCAGGAGGACGACCAGGAACACGGCGAACACGAACCGGGGCCCGCCCCCGAACCCGGATCGGGGCTGCCCCCGCTTGCGAAAGTCCACGTACACCACCTTGCCCGCCATGTCGCCGTTCCGTTCCCCCGGGAGCCGGGGGGGGTTCGCCCGGGCGGCGTTCGCCCGGGGGTCGCAACCCATGCTAGCATGCTGTCGGGCACATCGCCAGGCGGCTTGCGCCTGCAGCCGGGAGCCGCCCCCCTCCGGAGGACCCGCAAAATCCATGCCCCGCGCGGAACTCGTCTGTATCGGTTCGGAACTCCTCCTGGGCCGCTGGGTCGACACCAACGGCCCCTGGCTCGCCCGCGCCCTCGCCCCCCTGGGGGTGAGGGTGGCCCGCAAATGGGTGGTGGACGACGACGAGGCAGCCATTGCCGAGGCCGTGGTCCGGGCCGCGGACGCCGGCGACCTGGTCGTTTTGAGCGGGGGGCTCGGCCCCACCGAGGACGACCGCACCCGGGCAGGGGTGGCCCGGGCCGCCGGCGTGCCCCTGGAGCTGCGGCCCGAGCTCCTGGAGGAGGTCCGCCGGGTCTTCGAGCGGCTGGGAAGCGAGATGCCCCCTTCCAACCGGGTCCAGGCCGAGATCCCGGCAGGGGCCGAGCCGATTCCCAACCCCTGGGGCACGGCGCCGGGGTTTGCGCTGGTGCTCCGCGGGGCCTGGGTCGTGGCCCTGCCCGGGGTGCCCCGGGAGCTCAAGAACCTGTTCCGCTCCTGGGTCCTGCCCCGGCTGCGCGAGCGCCTGGGCCTGGGCGCGACCACCACGCGGGTGCTTCGGCTGTCGGGGCTGGGGGAGAGCGCCGTGGGCGAGCGCCTCCGGGACCTCATGGCCGGCCCGTCGCCCGCCCAGGTCGCGCTGCTCTCCTCGCCGGGGGAGGTGCGGGTGGTGCTGACCGCCCGGGCGACGACCGAGCACGAGGCGGCCGAGCGCCTGGCCCGGGTGGAGGCCGAGGTCCGGGCCCGGCTGGCCAAGTTCGTGTTCGGCGCGGACGACGAGACCCACCCGGTCGTGGCCCTGCGGGCCGCGGAGGCCGCCGGATGGACCCTGGCCGTGGCCGAGGGGTTCTCGGCCGGCACCCTGGCCAAGTGGCTCCGCGGAACCGGCTCCCCCGCCTTCCGGGGCGGCATGGTGCTCGGACCCGGCAGGATCCGTGCCGCCGGCCCGACCCCTGAGGCGCGCTGTCTCGCCGTGGCCCGGCGCGCCGCCCGGTGGTTCCGGGCCGACGTGGGGGTGTGCGTGGCCCGGGAGGACGAGCTCGTTCCGGCCACGGCCGGCGACCGGGTCTGGATCGGGGTGGCCGCCCCCACCGGGGCGCGGGTCCGGTCGCTGCCGGTCCTGCGGGGCGACGCCTTCGACGCCCAGCGGGCCTGCCACCAGGCCCTGTTCCACGTGCGGCGCCTGGCCGGCGCCATCGACCCGGCGACAAAATAGACGCCTCACCTCGGAGCGGGGTGCAAGGGACCTGCCTCCGGCCGGGCGCGAAGCCGGGCATGAGATTCGCCGCGCAGGTACGGGACCGAAGAGCTGGTTTCATGACAACTCGGTGCAGTCCGAACCATTTCGCGGTCCAAGCGTCAGAGGCGCTGCGCGGCGAGCTAAGGGGCCGCCCCCGGCGCTCCGGCAGGTCCCTTGCACCCCGCTCAGGGGCGTGAGCGAGTCTCCTTTGTCGCCTGCCCGACAACAGCCGGCGTTTGACCCGGAAAACCCCGCTGTGCTACCTAAGGGCGCCTTTCGCCAGCCTACCCATCGGAGGTGAGGCTCCTTGTCCTTTGACCCCGGTTCTTCCCCGGCGCCGTCGGCCCTGCTCGGCGTGGAGGCGTGCGCCCGGGGTGCGCTCGAGGCCGGCGCCCGCCTGGCCACCGGCTACCCGGGCACCCCCGCCACCCCGGCCATCGAGTACCTGCTGGCCCAGGCCACGGAACACCTGACCGTGGAGTGGGCGGTCAACGAGAAGGTGGCCCTGGAGGTGGCGGCCGGCCACAGCTGGGCCGGCCTTCGCAGCTTCGTGGCCATGAAGATGTCGGGGCTCAACGTGGCCTCCGACACCCTGCTCTCGGTCGCCACCTCCGGCACCGTGGGGGGCCTGGTGGTGTACGTGGGCGACGATCCCGGGGCCTACTACGGCATGGTGGAGCAGGACAGCCGGCTCTACGCCCGGCTGGCGTTCCTGCCCATGTTGGAGCCGGGAGACCCGGACGAGGCCCGCCGCATGGCCCGCCACGCGTTCGACGTGTCGGAGGCGGCCGGAACCCCCATTCTGATCCGGGGCACCACCACCACGGCCTACACCTGGGGCCCGGTGGCCCTCGAGCCGCCGGAGCGGGGCCGCCGCACCCCCCGGGTCCCGTTCGACATCGACCGGTACACGAAGGCCGGCGCGGCCCGGTGCCGACGCCAGCACCGGCAGGCCCTGGACCGGATGGCCGAGGCCGCCAGGCTCCTGGACCCGTGGAACCAGGAGGTTCCGGGCCGTCGGGACGTGGGCGTGATCGCGCCGGCCTCGGTGTGGGGCTACGTGGCCGAGGCCGTGGACCGGCTGCCCGAGGCCGAGCGGCCCCACCTGCTCCGGATCGCCGTGGTGCACCCCCTGCCCGAGGAGCGGATCCTGGGTCTTCTGAGCCGGTGCCGGCGGGTGCTGGTGGTGGAGGAGCTCGATCCCCTGATCGAGGAACGGGTCCGGTCCTTGGCGGCCGAGCTGCCGCATCCCCCGCGGGTCCTCGGAAAGCGTCAGGGGCTCACGCCCGACGTGGGCGACCTGGACCCGGATGCCGTGTCGGCCGCCCTGGACCACCTGCTGGACCGGGAGCCCCAGCACCGTGTCCCGCCCCGGCGGCCGGTGGACCCGCCGCCGGATCTGCCGCCCCGGCTTCTCACCTTCTGCCCGGGCTGCCCCCACCGCTCGGCCTACGTGGCGCTGGAGCGGGCCATCGCCCGGGCCGGGTACCGGAAGGACGACGTGATCGTCACCGGCGACATCGGCTGCACCATCCTGGGCATGAACCCGCCCCACAACCTGTGTCGGACCGAGGTGGCCATGGGCTCGAGCATCGCGGTGGCCGAGGGGTTCGTGCGGGCCGGGGTCGACGCGCCGGTGGTGGCGGTGATCGGGGACAGCACGTTCTTCCACGCGGGGATCCCGCCGCTGCTCAACGCGGCCAGCAAGAACGTGCGGCTCACCGTGCTGGTGCTCGACAACCACCACGCGGCCATGACCGGGTTCCAGCCCTCCCCCACCCAACACCGCCCCACCCCCGGAGCCCCGGCCCAGCCCCTGAGCATCGAGGAGCTCGCCCGGGCCGCCCGGGTACGCCGGGTGCGCAAGACGTTGCCCTATTTCACCCGCCGGCTGTCCCGGGTGCTCGCCACGGCCCTCAGATCCCCCGGGGTGCAGGTGGTGGTGGCCGAGGCGCCGTGCGTGCGCCGGTCCACGGCCCGGGTGGTGATTCCGTACCAGGTGCGCCCCGACCGGTGCGTGGGCCCCGACCGGTGCCGGCCCTCGTGCCTCGAGGCGGTCAACTGCCCGGCCCTGGAGCTCGGCGACGGCTCGGTCGGGGCCCGGATCGACGCCGACCGGTGCCTGGGGTGCGGTCTGGGCGCCGAGGCGTGCCCCCACCGGGCGATCCGCCGGCGCATCCGGTCGCGGAGGCGGCTCCCGTGAACCTGGACGTGGTGGCCTGCGGGGTGGGGGGCCAGGGCGTGGTGACCCTGGGGCGGGTGGTGGGGGGGGCGGCCCTGCGCGAGGGGTACGACGTGCGCGTGCTGGGTCAGTCCGGCCTGAGCCAGGTGGGGGCCCCGGTCATGGTCCACCTGCGGATCGGGACCCCGGCCGGCCCCAGCCCCAAGGTCCCCCTGGGCGCGGCCCACGTGGTCATCGGACTGGAGCGGATGGAGGCCCTGAAGCTGGCCCCCTACCTCCGCCCGGGCGGCACCGCCCTGCTGTCGGACGAGGCGGTCCGGCCCTACGAAGCCCGGTTCCGGCCCGAGGCGTATCCGGACCGGGAAACCGTGGAGGCCGCGTTCTCCGGGCAGCGGGTGCTCTGGATCCCGGCCCTGGAGCTCGCCCGCCGCCACGGCTCCCCGGCCTACGTGGGGGCCGTGATG
>JAJRUI010000129.1 GCA_024277875.1 Deferrisomatales bacterium | reverse complement strand
GTGCGGATCTCGGTCATGGTGCTGTTCCTGGTGGCCGGGGCCAACGTGTTCAGCTACTTCCTGGCCCTGTCCACGATCCCGATGCGGGTGGCCATGTGGGCCGGCGAACTGACCGTGTCCCCGTACCTGGTCCACACCGTGATCCTGCTGATCTTCCTGCTCCTGGGCTGTTTCCTGGACGCGATCTCGATGATGGTGCTGACCCTGCCCGTGATCTACCCGGTGGTCACCACCCTCGGGTTCGATCCGATCTGGTTCGGCGTGATCGCGGTGCTGATGATGGAGGCCGGCCTGATCACGCCGCCCATGGGGCTCAACATCTTCACGGTGGCCGGGGTCGCCCGCAACGTGAAGGTCGAGACGATCTTCCGGGGCGTGGCGCCGTTCCTGCTGGCGATCTTCGCGGTGGCCGCGATCATCACGGTCTTCCCCCAGATCGCTCTGTACCTGCCCGGGATGATGCTCCGGTGAGCTCCGGGTCGCCGGTCCGGGAGGAGGAGATGCCCGTGGACGCCGCGCCGGTCGTGGAGCTGTCGTTCACCCTGAACGGCGAACCCGTGACCGTGTCCGTGGAACCCCACCGGTCCCTGCTGTGGGTGCTCCGGGAGCGGTTCGACCTGACCGGCACCAAGGAGGGGTGCGGGGTCGGGGAGTGCGGCGCGTGCACCGTGCTCCTGGACGGCCGGGCGGTGAACGCGTGCCTGGTGCTGGCACCCAAGGCGGCCGGGCGGGAGGTGTTGACCGTGGAGGGGCTGGGCGGCCCGGACGCGCTGCACCCGCTCCAGCGGGCGTTCGTGGACGGGCACGCCGTGCAGTGCGGGTACTGCACGCCGGGCATGCTGCTGTCCGCGGCCGCGCTCCTGCAGGACAACCCGCGCCCCACCCGGGACGAGATCCGCGCGGCCCTGGCCGGGAACCTGTGCCGGTGCACCGGGTATACCCAGATCGTGGACGCGGTGTACGCGGCGTCCCGGGCCCGGGGGTGGGCGCCGTGAGCATCGGGGCCGGGTACGCGGTGCCCCGGTCGGTGTCCGGGGCCGTGGACGCCCTCCGAGAACTGGGGCCGGCCGCCCGGGTGGTGGCCGGCGGGACCGACCTGGTGGTGGCGCTGAGGCGGTCGGGGGAGGCGCCGCCCCTGGTGGACGTGACCCGGATCCCGGACCTGTTGGTCCTGGACCGGGAGCCGGACGGCGCGGTGCGGGTGGGCGCGGCCGTGACCCTTTCCCGGGTCGCCCGGAGCGACCTGGTCTGCCGGTTTGCGCCGGTGCTGGCCCGGGCGGCGGCCCGGGTGGGGGCGCCCCAGGTGCGCAACCTGGGCACCCTGGGCGGCAACGCGGCCAACGCGGCCGTGGCTGCGGACACCCTGCCGGCCCTGGCCGCCCTGTCCGCCCGGTTCGAGGTGGCCGGACCGGCCGGCACCCGGGTGCTCGACGTGGGCGGGTTCTTCCTGGGACCCGGACGAACCGCCCTGGGCCCCGGCGAACTCCTGGTCGCGATCCTGGTGCCGCCCCAGCCCGCCCACGGCGCCGCGTTCCTCAAGGTCGGACGGAGGCGGGCCGCGGCGATCAGCCGGCTGTCCGTGGCCGTCATGGTGAACCCGGCCACCGGGTGGGCCCGGGTGTCCGTGGGCGCGGTGTTCCCCCGGCCCCGGCGGGTGGAGGCGGCCGAGGCTGCGCTGGCCCGCGGGGTGGACGGGGACGCCCCGGACCGGGCCGGCCGGGCGGCCGAGGCTGCGGTGCGGGAGGCGTCGGGCGACCGGCCGTCCATGGCGTACAAGCTGCCGGCCGTGCGCGCGGCGGTTGCAGACGCCGTGGGGCAGGCCGCCGCCCGGCAGGAGGTGACGCGATGAGCGCCCGGCGGATCGTCGGGGGCGCCCGGCCCCGCCGGGACGCCGTGGACAAGGTTCTCGGCCGCACGCGGTTCGCGGCGGACGTCCGGGTGCCGGGGCTGCTCCACCTGGCCGTGGCCCGGTCCGACACGGCCCACGCCCGGGTGCGGGCCGTGCACACAGCCCGGGCCCTGGCCGTGCCCGGGGTGGTGCGGGTGTTCACCGCCCGGCACGTGCCCGGCGTGAACCGGTACGGGATCATCGCGTCCACGGCGGACCAGCCGATGCTGGCCGGCGACCGGGTCCGGTTCGTGGGCGAGGCGGTGGCCCTGGTGGCGGCCGAGACGCCGGAGGCGGCGGCCGAGGGTGCGCGCCGGGTGGCGGTGGATTACGCGCCCCTGCCCGCGATCACCGACCCTGCCGAGGCGCTGGAGGCCGGCGCGGCGGCGATTCACGACCGGGGAAACCTGTGTTTCGAGCAGCGGATCGTCCGGGGCGACGTGGACGCGGGGTTCGCCCGGGCGGCCGCGGTGGTGGAACGCACCTACCGGACCGCGGTGATCGAGCACGCGTACCTCGAACCCGAGGCCGCGGTGGCGTGGATGGAGGACGGGGTGCTGGTGGTGGAGACCTCCACCCAGAACCCCCACTACGACCGGAGCGACCTCGGCCGGCTTCTGGGCGTGGCCGAGGAGCGGATCCGGGTGGTCCAGCGCGCGACCGGGGGCGGTTTCGGCGGCAAGCTCGACCTGTCGGTCCAGCCGTACGTGGCCCTGGCCACCTGGCTCACGGGCCGGCCGAGCCGGCTGGTGTACTCCCGCGAGGAGTCGTTCCTGGCCACGGGCAAGCGCCACCCGTTCGTGATGCGCTACCGGAGCGCGGCCGACGGGAGCGGGCGTCTGCTGGCGGTGGAGGCGGACCTCTTGGCGGACACGGGCGCGTACGCGTCCTACGCCCTGGCCGTGGCCATGCGGGCCGCGGTGCACGCGGCCGGGCCGTACCGGGTGCCGGCCGTGCGGATCCGGTGCCGCACCGTGTACACCAACCGGGTGTTCTCCGGGGCGATGCGGGGGTTCGGAACGCCCCAGGCCGCGTTCGGCCACGAGAGCCAGATGGACCTGCTGGCCGGGGCCCTGGGGATCGACCCCCTGGAGATCCGCCGCTGCAACGCCCTGGGGCCCGGAGACGTCACGGTGACCGGCCAGACCCTGGGGGACAGCGTGGGGCTGGTGGCGTGCCTGGACCGGGTGGGCGCGGTCCGCGACCGCTGGGCCCGCCGGCTCCGGGAGCCCGACGGCGTCCCCAGGGGGTTGGGGGTCGGGGCGATGTATTACGGGATCGGGAACACCGGCGTGTCCAACCCGTCCACCGCGCGGGTGGCCCTGGACCCGGACGGCGCGTTCACCCTGTTCACCGGCGCTGCCGACATCGGCCAGGGGTCGGACAACGCGCTCCTGGCGATCTGCGCCGAGACGCTGGGGGTGGATCCCGACCGGATCCGGCTGGTCCGCGGCGACACGGCCCGGACCGCCAACGCCGGCGCCACCTCGGCGAGCCGCCAGACCTATATCTCGGGAGGGGCCGTGCTCCGGGCGGCCGGCCGGCTGCGGCAGCGGCTGGTGCAGGAGGCTGCGCAGGCCCTGGGCGTGCCGGCCGCCCGCCTGGCCCTGGAGGACGGCCGGATCGGGCCAGCCGACGGCTCGGGGACATCGGTGTCCCTGGCCGAGGTGGCGGCACGGTGCGGAGGCGGTCCGGTGTCCGAGACCGGCGGGTTCGACCCGGACGCTGCCGTGCTGGACCGCGCGACGGGCCAGGGCCGGCCCTACGGCACCTACGCGTTCGCCGCCCAGGTGGCCCGGGTCTCGGTGGACCCGGCCACGGCCGAGGTGCGGGTGGACGGCCTGGCCGCGGCCCACGACGTGGGCCGGGCGATCCACCGGCCGAGCGTCCTCGGCCAGATCTCGGGCGGCGCGGCCATGGGGCTGGGCATGGCGCTCATGGAGACGTTCGGGCCGGGCCGGGACGAGAACCTGGATACCTATCTCGTGCCCACGACCCTGGACGTGCCCCGGGTGACCCCGATGATCGTGGAGCAGGCCGAGCCCACCGGCCCGTTCGGGGCCAAGGGGGTGGGCGAGCCGGCCCTGATCCCCACGGCCCCGGCGATCCTGAACGCGCTCGCCGCGGCGTGCGGCGCGCGGATCCACAACCTGCCCGCGACCCTGGAGCGGGTCCAGAAGGCGCTCCGGGGCGAGGAGGCGTGACGCGATGGCGACGACGAAGATCGTGAACCTGGGCACGGTGGTGTCGGGCGACGTGGACCGGCCGCTGCTCGACGCCGACACCCTGCTGGTGCGGGACGGGGTGATCGCGGCGATCGGCCGGGACGCGGACGTGCCGGACTCGGAGGTGGACGTCCGGATCGACGCCCGGGGGTGCACCGTGACCCCGGGGTTGATCGACTCCCACGCCCACCCGGTGCTGGGCGACTACACCCCGCGCCAGAAACAGGCCGGGTTCCTGGACAGCGAACTCCACGGCGGGGTGACCACCGCGATCAGCGCCGGTGAGGTGCACCTGCCCGGCCGGCCCCGGGACCCCGCCGGGGTCAAGGCCCTGGCGATCCTGGCCGCCAAGTCGTTCGCCGGGTTCCGGCCCGGCGGGATGAAGGTGGTGGGGGGGGCCGTGATCCTGGAGCCGGGCCTGGTGGAGGCCGACTTCGAGGAGATGGCCGCCGCCGGGGTGCGCACCGTGGGAGAGATCGGCCTGGGCGCGATCAAGGCCCCGGCCGACGCCGCGCACATGGTCGCGTGGGCCAAGAAGAACGGCATGACGGTGCTCATGCACATGGGCGGCACCTCGATCCCCGGTTCGTCCACGGTGACCGCGGCCCAGGTACTGGCCGCCGGCGCCGACGTGGCGTGCCACGCCAACGGAGGGCCCACCGCGGTGAGCCCGGAAGAGGTGTCCGCGGTGATCCGGGACAGCGACGTGTACGTGGAGATCGTCCACTGCGGCAACCCGAAGATGGCGGTGTTCGCGGCCCGCGAGGCCGTGGACGCCGGCGCCGCGCACCGGGTGCTGATCGGCAACGACGCGCCGTCGGGAACCGGGGTGGTGGCCCTCGGGGTGCAGCGGGTGATCGCGCACCTGGCCAGCCTGGCCGAGGTCGATCCGGCCGTTGCGATCGGGTGGGCCACGGGCAACACGGCCCGGTGCCACGGGCTGGCCCAGGGGCGGATCGCGAACGGGGCCCCGGCCGACCTGGTGTTGTGCGACGCGCCCATGGGGTCGGTGGGCCGGGACGCCCTGTCCGCCCTGCGGGCCGGGGACACCCCCGGGGTGAGCGTGATCCTGGTGGACGGGGAGGTGGTGGTGACCAGGAGCCGCAACACCCCGCCGGCCCGGCGGGCCGCCGTGGTGGGCTGAAGCCGGTGGCTGCGGGGATCGATCCGGCGCGTTGCACCGGGTGCGGCCGGTGCGCCACCGACTGCCCGTTGGGCGCGGTGGCGGTCCGGGACGGCGCCGCCGCGGTAGACCCGGAGGCGTGCGTGGACTGCGGGGTGTGCGGCCGGGTGTGTCCCGAGGGGGCGGTCCTCCCGGCCGGCCCGGCCGGCGACGGCTTCCCGGCATGCGACGCTTGCCCGGTCGGGTGCCGGATCCCCCCGGGCCGCACCGGGGCGTGCCGCCGGTACGAGAACCGCGGCGGCGTCCTGGTTCGCACCACGCCCCTGCACGCGTTCGACGACGTGCGCGACGTGGTGGGGCCGGACTGGGAACCGCCGGTGCGCCGGCCCCTGGTCACCGGGATCGGGGCGGGTACCACCTACCCCGACTGCAAGCCCGCGCCGGTGATCGTGCGCGGCCTGGTGGACGGCGTGGACGTGGTCACGGTGGTCACCGAGGCGCCCCTCAGCTACAGCGGGATCAAGGTGAAGGTGGACACCGACGTACCCGTGGGCGAAGAGGGCGCCCCGGTCCTGTCCGGGGGCAAACGGATCGGCCACGTGACCACCGAGGAGTACGGCTCCAAGATCCTGGCCCTGGGCGGGGTGAACACCCTCACCGGCGACAACGGGTTCCGGGCCGCCCGGGTGATGACCGCGGTGGCCAACCGGGAGCCGGTCAAACTCCGGGTGGCGGGCGGGGCCCGGCTGGAGTTCCGGGTCGGGGAGGCTCCGGTCATCGACGGCCGGCCCGCGGGCAAGATGCGGGTCGGGTGTGGCAGCGCCACCCTGGGCCTGTTCGCGCCCCTGCTGCTGCGGGCGGCCGACGAGGTGGTGGTGCTCGACAGCCACCTGACCGGCCTGCTCACCGAGCACGCAGCGGGCCGGTACCTGGGAACGCGGCCGTCCGGGGTGCGCTTGAGGTTCCGCCGGTCCACCCCGGGCCGGTACTTCGGCGATCACGGCGGCGGGTGGGGGGGCACCTCGGTCACCCGGCCCGAGGCGGTGTTCGCAGAAGGCGGCCTGCGGGACGTGCCGCCGGGCACCCGGATCCTGGTGACCGAGACCACGGGCCAGCACGCGGCCCTGTTCGAGGTGGGGCCGGGGGGCAGCCTGGCGCCGGTGGACCTGACCGACGACGCCCGCCGGGCGGTGGGCGCGATCTCGGACACGTGCCAGCCCAGCCGGGTGTCGGCCGTGTACGCCGGCGGTACCGGCGGGAGCGCCAGGGCCGGGGTCACCCGGTACCCGGTCCGCCTGACCCGCGCGGTGCACGCGATGGAGGCCCGGCTCACCGTGGGCGGCGCACCCACGTTCCTGCTGCCTGGCGGCGGGATCAACTTCCTGGTGGACGTGGAGCGGGTCGTGGCCGGCGCGTTCACCTGGGTGCCCACCCCAGCCCTGGTGGTGCCGGTGGAGTACACGATGCGGGTGGAGGACTACCGGGCGATGGGGGGCCACGTGGAGGCGATGCGACCGTTCCGGGCTGCGGAGCCGGACGGGGGCTGACCGGGTGCGGGCCGGCCGGATCCGGGTCGAGCACGGCCCCCTGAGCCTGGTGGCCGCCGCCCGGTGGCCGGACGGGGAGCGTCCCGGCGAACTCCGGAGGGCCGGGGACCACGCGGTGGACGTGCTGGCGTCCCTGGCCGCGGTGCGGGCCGCGCTTTCGGTGGACGTGCGCCGGATCCTCAGCCTGTCCGGCCTCCCGCCGGTGGCCCGGACCATGGTCCGGGCCGCGAGGCGGTTCCCCGCGCCGTTCCTCACGCCGCTGGCGTCCGTGGCCGGCGCGGTGGCCGACGCGGTGGCCGACTTTCTGGTGGGCCGGGGCGCGGACTGGGCAGTGGTCAGCAACGGCGGCGACGTGGCCGTCCGGCTGCCCGGGGGCGGGGAGGCCGCAGTGGCCGTCCACGCCCGGATCGGGGCACCCGGGCCGGCTGCCCGGTTCACGGTCCGGGCGGCGGACGGGGTGGGCGGTGTGGCCACCAGCGGGGCGGGGGGGCGCAGCCTGACCCTGGGCGTGGCCGACGCGGCCACTGTGTTCGGGGCCACCGCGGCAGAGGCGGACGTGGCCGCGACCCTGTTGGCCAACGCCGTGGACGTGGACTGCCCGGCGGTGGAGCGGGTGCCGGCCGAGCACCTCGATCCGGACACCGATCTCAAGGGGATCCGGGTGACCCGGCGGGTGGGGCCCCTGACCCCGGGGGAGGTCGCGCGTGCCCTCGACCGGGGCCGGGCCGCGGCCCGGGACCTGGTGGGGGCGGGGTTGGTGCGCGGCGCGGTCCTGTCCCTGAGGGGGCAGTGGCGGTTCGTGGGCTGGCCGGGCGAGGCCGGCGTGGAGTGGATGGAGCGAAGCGGTTCCTAAACGACGGGGGTGGTGCCGACGGGCGCGCGCCCAACGGGAGGAGTTCCCATGGAGATCCGGAAGATCGTGACCATCGTCGAAGAGACCCGCCGGGAGGCCGGCCAGGAGGTGGCCCCGCCGGTCCGCCGGGCCGCAGCAGTGGCCGTGATCGCGAACCCGTTCGCGGGCCGCTACCAGGAGGACCTGTCGGAGCTGATGGACGCGGGCGCCGAGCTGGGCACCCTGCTCGGCCAAAAGGCGGTGGCGGCCCTGGGGATCGACCCGGAACGGGCCGAGGGGTACGGCAAGGGCGCGATCGTGGGCTCGGACGGCGAGCTGGAACACGCGGCCGCGATCCTCCACCCCAGGCTCGGCGCGCCGTTCCGGGCCACGGTGGGGGGGGGCAAGTCGATCATCCCGTCGGCCAAGAAGATGGGGGTGCCGGGCACCGAACTGGACGTGCCCACCCATTACAAGGACGCTGCGTTCGTGCGGACCCATTTCGACGCGATGCCGGTGCGGGTGCAGGACGCGCCCCGGTGCGACGAGATCGTTGTCGCGCTGGTCGTGACCGACTCGGGCCGGCCTCTTCCCCGGGTGGGCGGCCTGACCGTGGACGGCGCGGCCAAGGAGGACGGCCTGCGGTGACGGCCGGCCCCGAAAAAACCGTACAGCCAGCACTGAACCGGGTTTTCCGCCGTTCCGGCGGACCCGTGCGATCGGGAGTTGCCCCATGGCGCTGATACCGGAAGTCCAGGAACACTACGGAACGCTCGAGCAGTTCATCGGAGGGGAGTGGGCCCCGTCCCGGTCCGCCGACGTGCGGGAGACCACGAACCCGGCCACCGGCGAGGCGATCGCCGCGTATCCCCAGGCCACGACCGAAGAGGCCCGCGCCGCGGTGGAGGCGGCGGACCGGGCGTACGGCGTGTGGCGGGACGTGTGCCTGCGGGACCGGGCCCGTCTGCTGTTCGACCTGCGGGCCAAGCTGGAGGAGCGGTTCGACCGGCTCACCCGGATCCTCAGCCAGGACCACGGCCGGACGATCGGGGAGGCCCGGGGCTCGGTGCGCCGGGTGATCGAGAACGTGGAGTCCGCGTGCTCGGCCGCGTACCGGCTGGTGCGGGACAACGAACACCTGGACCAGCTGGCCACCGGCATCGACCAGTACCTGGTGTACGAGCCCCTGGGGGCGTTTCTGATCATCACCCCGGGCAACATCCCGATGCACGCGTGGTCGTCGTTCGTGCCGTACGCCCTGGCCGCGGGCTGCACCGTGGTGGTGAGCCCGAGCCGCCAGGACCCGGTGGCGGCCGACGCGATCACCCGGGCTGCGGCCGAGGTGGGGTTCCCTCCGGGGACGATCAACCTGGTCCACGGCGGCCGGGCGATCAACCGGTTCATCCTGGACCAGCCCGAGATCCAGGGGGTGGGCCTGATCGGGTCCACGGCCGCCGCGTGGGACCTCCACCGCCAGTGCGGGGAGCTGGGCAAGCCGTCGTCCCTGAACGGCAACGGCAAGAACAACGTGGTGGTGATGCCCGACGCGGACCTCGACCAGGTGGCCCAGTGGCTCCTGCGCTCGTGTTTCGGCATGGGCGGGCAGCGGTGCCTGGGGTCGGACAACGTGATCGTGGTGGGAGACCGCCACGACGAGCTCAAGGAGCGGTTCGTGGCCGCGGCCCGGGGGATGCGCCTCGGGTACGGGCTGGACGAGGACACCGAACTGGGGCCGATGTGCACCCTGGCCGGGAAGGAAAAGGTGCTGGCGTGGATCGACCGGGCCCTGGCCGAGGGCGCGAAGGTGGTCCTGGACGGCCGGGATCCGGCCGTGCCGGGGTACGAGAACGGCCACTTCCTGGCCCCCACGATCCTGGAGGACGGGAACCCGGACGCACAGACGGCCAAGGAGGAGTCGTTCGGTCCGGTGGCCGTCCTGATGCGGGCGTCCGGTCTGGACGAGGCCCTGGACTGGATCAACAACAAGACCCTGTACGGCCACTCCGCGTGCATCTTCACGGCAAGCGGCAAGACGGCCCGGCGGTTCACCCGGGAGGCGCTGGTGGGCAACGTGGGGGTGAACGTGGCCGTTCCCCAGCCCTACGCGTTCTTCCCCCTGGGCTCGAAGCGGGAGTCGTTCCTGGGGACCGCCAAGAGCCGCATGGCGTCGATGCGGCTGTTCCTGGACGAGAAGACGGTGACCGCCCGGTGGGTGTGACTACACCAAGTCCTTGAGCCACCCGAACGCGACGAACGTGCCCAGCGAGCTGCCCAGGTTCGAGAACACGAACACTAGGAGCACCCGGGACACCCGGTTCGTCCACCACCCGCGCCAGCCCGACAGGTCGTCGAGCAGGTTCTCCAGGTCCTGGACCCGGGGCTTGCCGGCCCACGCCTGCACCAGCCCGGTGACCATGCCCGCGCCCACCGTGGGGTTCAGGGAGGTGATCGGCGCGGCCACGAACGCGGAAGCGATCGCCAGGGGGTGGCCCAGGGCCAGGGCTGCGCCGGCCGCGGCCAGGGTGCCGTTGGCTAGCACCCACGCCCACGCGGCCTGGCCCACCTGCCGGGTGTCCCCCGCGACGAACCCGGCCGCGAACAGGGCGAGGACCACGGCCGGGATCGTCCACGGCACGAGCCGGGACAGGAGGGTCTTGTCCGGGATCCGGTCGAGTTCCGCCGTGTCCGCCGGGGCGCCGAGTTCCATCTCCCGCACCATGCCGGGCACGTGGCCCGCCCCCACCACCGCGAGCACCGTGTCTCCCTGGGCCCTCCGGACCCGGGCCGCCATGTACCGGTCCCGTTCGTCGATCAGGACCGCCTTGGCAGCGGGCAGGGCCTCGCCCACTTCCTCGAGCACCGCGGTGAGGGTGTCGGTCTGGCGCAGCCGGGCCAGGTCGTCCTCGTCCACCGCCACGTCCTCGAACGCCCCTGCGACCAGGGTCGCGGCCAGGGAGAGCTTCTTCCACAGGCCGGTGCGCCGCCACACCCGGAGCAGGGTGGTCCGGATCGGGCGGTCCACCAGGTCCACGGCCGCACCCGCGGCCTCGGCCGCCTCCACCGCTGCGAGCAGTTCGGCCCCGGGCCGGACCCCCGTGTGCAGGCCGAGGCGCCGCTGGAACGCGGCCATCGCGAGGTTGGCCAGGAGGAACGTGCCCTTGCCCTCTCGGAGCACCCGGGCCAGGTCGAGCTGGCGCCAGCGGTCCGGGTTGCGCAGGGCGTCCAGGCGCTGGGGGTCGAGTTCCACGCACACCCGGTCCGGGGCCAGGGCCGCCACCGCGCGGCGCACCGCATCCACCGATTCGCGGGACACGTGGGCCGTGCCCAGCAGGTAGACCGTCTTGTCGGGCAGGTCCACCCGGGTGAGGTCGGGTTCGGGCAGGGGGGGCGTCATGGGGGCTCCGGGACCGGGCCGGCCCCGGTCCGCTCGGGTTCAGGACCGGACGGCAGGGTTGTGGAGGGTGCCCGAGCCCGGGCTCGGCGGGTCCAGGAAGACCCGGCGGCCCTCCAACCGGAGCCGGCCCTCGGCCAGGTACTGGAGGGCCTGCGGGTAGATCCGGTGCTCCTCCCGGAGGATCCGGGCGGCCAGGGTGTCGGGGGTGTCGTCGTCCCGCACCGGAACCACGGCCTGGATGATGATCGGGCCGGTGTCCATGCCCTCGTCCACGAAGTGGACCGTGCACCCCGAGAACCGGACCCCGTGGGCGATCACCTGGCCGTGGACGTGCACCCCGGGAAACGCCGGCAGGAGCGCCGGGTGGATGTTCAGCACCCGGCCGGGAAACGCCCCTAGGAGCACGGGGCTCACCAGCCGCATGTACCCGGCCAGTGCCACGGTGTCCACGCCGTGCTCCTGGAGCGCCGCCACCACCCGCCGGTCGTGGGCCTCCCGGTCGGGCGACGCGCCGAACGGCACGGCCACGGCCGCCGCGCCCGCGGCCCGGGCCCGGTCCAGGGCGCCGGCCTTCGGGTTGTCGCTCACCACCACCCGCACCCGGGCGTCCAGGGCGCCGCCGGCGCACGCGTCCAGGATCGACTGGAGGTTCGACCCCCCGCCCGAAGCCAGGACCCCGAGTTCGAGTCCCATCACACGAACGCCACGGCCGGCGCGTCCGCCGCCCGTTCCCGGATCTCGCCGATCACCCACGCCCGCTCCCCGAGGGCGGCCAGGCGCTCCACCACCTCTTCGGCCTGGGCCTCGGGCACCACCACGGCGAACCCGACCCCGCAGTTGAACGTGCGCAGCATCTCGTCCTCGGGGATACCCCCCAGGTCGCGGAGCAGGCCGAACACGGCAGGCTCGTCCCACGAGCGCCGGCGGATCACGGCCTGGCACCCGTGGGGAAGGACCCGGGGCAGGTTCTCCACCAAGCCGCCGCCCGTGATGTGGGCCATGCCCTTGACGCCGAAGTCCCGGATCAGGTTCAGGGCCGCCCGGGTGTAGATCCGGGTGGGCTCCAGGAGTTCCTCGGCCAGGGGCCGGCCCAGCTCCGGGAACACGTGGCCCAGGTCGCGGCCGCCGTCGTCCAGAAGCACCTTCCGGGCCAGGGAGAACCCGTTGGCGTGCAGGCCGGACGAGCCCAGGCCCACGATCCGGTCGCCCATGGTGATGTCCGAGCCGTCCAGCAGGCGGTCCCGGTCCACCACGCCCACGCAGAACCCGGCCAGGTCGTACTCGTCGTCCGCGTACATGCCGGGCAGTTCGGCGGTCTCCCCGCCCACCAGGGAGCAGTTGGCCCGCTGGCACCCCTCGGCGATCCCCCGGACCACGGCCTCGGCCGTGTCCACGTCCAGCCGGCCGGTGGCGAAGTAGTCCAGGAAGAACAGGGGCTCGGCGCCCTGCACCACCACGTCGTTGGCGCACATGGCCACCAGGTCGATCCCCACGGTGTCGTGGACGCCCGCGGCGAACGCCACCTTGAGCTTGGTTCCCACCCCGTCCGTGGCGCTGACCAGCACCGGGTTCTCGGACGGGTGCTCGGCCAGGGACACGGCCGCGCCGAACCCGCCCACGTCGCTCATCACCTCGGGCCGGAGCGTTGGCTTGACCACCGCCTTCAGCCGGTCCACCAGCCGGTTGGCAGCGTCGACGTCCACGCCGGCGTTACGATAGGTTGTCTTTTTCTCGGCCACCCGAACACCTCCAAGGGCGGGGCGCGATCCGGCCCCGACGAAAGCTCGCTAGCCTATCCAACGGGCCCCGGCCTGTCAAACGCCGGCCGGGTTGCCGGACCGGGATCGGGCCGCGTAGAATGCCGGTTCACCGTGCTCGCCCAACAGGAGGATCTCCCATGGTACAGGTTCTGGTCGCGTACTCCAGCCGGACCGGGAACACCGAGAAGCTCGCCCGGGCGGTGGCCCGGGGCGCCGAGGATGCGGGCGCGGCCGTGGTGTGCAAACGGGCTGCCGACGTGACCCGGGACGACCTCATCGCGGCCGACGGCCTCGTGTTCGGCAGCCCGGTGTACTTCGGAACCCCCACGGCCGAGATGAAAGACCTGATCGACCGGAGCGTGGGCGCCCGCCGCAAGCTGCGCAACAAGGTGGGGGCCGCGTTCGTGACCGGCGGCCACCACACCGGCGGTAAGGAGACCACCCTGCTCGCGATCCTGATGGCGTTCCTGATCCACGAGATGGTGGTGGTGGGCGACCCGATCGAGACCGGCGGCCACTACGGCATCGCCGCCCTGGGCACCCCGGGGGAGGACGACGAGCGGGCGGCCGGGCTGCTTGGCGCCCGGGTGGCCGACATCGCCGGGCGGCTCAAGGGGTAGCAGGCCGCTGAAAAAGCGGCCTGCGCGCACCCCAGGGAGGCCGTCGCTGAAAAACTCCATGGATGGGGTTTTTCAGCGTCCTGATAGCGCGTCTCACCCGTCGTCGGGAGCCCCGACCTCCTGCATGATCCGGCGGACGTGGGTGTGGTACGCGTCCTGGAACCCCGGATCCCGCTCGGCAAGGTACCGCCGGAGCGCGGCCAGGCCGAGGCGGAGCCGGTCCACCTCCATTCGGAGCGCGGTCTCCGACCGGGCGAGCTGGTCGGCCAGGGTGTCGATCTCCTTCTCGCACAGACGGACGGTCCGCTCGAGTCCTTTGAGGTCCTGCATCTCGGCACCTCCGGCTCTAGGTGAAGGGTCCCGTTGACGAACCTACCCACCCCAAGACCCGTGTCAAGCCGGTGCCGCGTGGTCGCGGTGGGCACCGGCACGTGCGTGCCCCGCCGGGACCGGCGGGGGCCGTGCACCCTGCTGGAGGTGGGCGCGTGGCGCGCCGTGGTGGACCTGGGGCTCGGCGCCCTCCACGGGCTCCTGGACGCGGGAGTGGCCCACCAGCAGGTGGACGCGGTGTTCCTGACCCATCTCCACACGGACCACGTGGCCGAGTTGGCCCCGCTGTTGTTCGCGGCCAACTACGACGAGTCTCCCCGCACCCGGCCCCTGGACCTGGTGGGCGGACCTGGCGTGGCCGCGTTCCTGGAGGGGCTGGCCCGGGCCCACGGGCGATGGGTCGAGCCCCGGGGGTACGACCTGCGTCTCCGGGAGTTCGGGCCCGGGCAGGGGGCGCCCGTGGGGCCGGTGGCGGTCCGGACCGCGGCTGCAGCCCACCTGGACTCGAGCCTGGCGTACCGGTTCGAGGGGGACGGGTGGGCCGTCGGGATCACCGGCGATACCGGGCCGTCCCCGGCCGTGGCAGCGTTGTGCCGGGGCGTGGACGCGCTGGTGTGCGAGGCCAGCCTCGCGCCCGGCGCCGGGACGCCGGGCCACCTGACCGCGCACCAGGCCGGGCTCCTGGCCCGGGAGGCCGGGGCAGGACTCCTGGTACTCCACCACCTGTACCCGTCTGCCGACGCGGCCGATCCCGGCCGGTACGCGGCCGACGGGTTCGGCGGGCCGGTGCTGGTGGCCCGGGACGGACAGGAGGTGTGGCGGTCGGACCGGGTGTGATCCCGGACCGGCCGCCCTCAGCGAGGTCCCCCCGGCAGGGGGCAGAACCCGGCGTGGTTCACGGTGAAACCGGGGGGAACGCGGCCGAGGATCGGGCCGAGCACCGGGTCGCCCCGCACCTCGGCCAGCCGGCGGCGCAGGTCGGGCCGGTGCCAACCCCGCGGGTCGTGGAACGCCCGGTACAGGGACAGGTCCGGGCCGGGGGCCCCGTCCAGCCATCGGAGGCCCAGGGGCTCCGCGCTGCGCTCCAGCCGGCTTCCCCGGGGCAGGTGGAACAGGGAGAGGTTCAGGAACGTGATCGCGCCGGCGTGGCGCCGGGCCCAGTCGAAGGTGGCCTCGGCCTCGTCCCTGGTCTCGGTGGGCAGGCCCAGCAGCAGGTACACGTAGGTGCGGATGCCCGCCCCGGCCAGGGCGCGAACCACGGCGCCGGTCCGATCGGTCCGTACACCCTTGGACACCAAGTCCAGGAGGCGCTGGCTGGCCGACTCCACCCCGAGCTGGAGCAGCCGGCAGCCCCCCGCGGCCAGCTCGGCCG
>JAJRUI010000128.1 GCA_024277875.1 Deferrisomatales bacterium | reverse complement strand
GGGTGGGGGGCTGGTGGAGCGCCGGGCGCGGCCCCTTGACTCGCCGCGCCGTTCGAACGTCCGGATCGTCTCCGAACGCCAAGGGTTCCGAGGTCGAGGCCCGGACCGACCGGCAAACAGCGGCATCACAAGGCGCGGCGATCGGGTGCCGCTACTGGCACCCGGCCGGAACCAGGCGTCCACCCCGCACTCCTGGCAATACAATTGCAGGTCTTTGTAAGTCGGTTCCGGCCCGAACGCAGCCTGGAGGGAGCCATGAAGCTGTTCCTGGACACGGCCAACCTGGACGAGATCCGCAAGGGCGTGGCCCTGGGCGTGGTGGACGGCGTGACCACGAACCCGACCCTGATCGCCCGGGAGGGCAAGCCGTACCGGGAGGTGATGCGGGAGATCTGCGAACTGGTGGGCGGCCCGGTGAGCGCCGAGGTGGTGGCGGTGGAGGCCGACGCCATGGTGCTCGAGGCGCGGGACCTGGCCGCGATCCACGAGCAGATCGTGGTCAAGATCCCGATGACGGCCGAAGGACTCTCGGCCGTGAGCCGGCTGTCGTCCGAGGGGATCCGCACCAACGTCACCCTGGTGTTCAGCGCCAACCAGGCCCTGCTGGCGGCCAAGGCCGGGGCCGCCTACGTGAGCCCGTTCGTGGGCCGCCTGGACGACGAGGGCCACGACGGGCTCGCCCTGATCGAGCAGATCGCCACGGTGTTCGGCAACTACGGGTTTGCCGCCGAGGTGATCGTGGCCAGCGTCCGCCACCCGCTCCACGTGCAGGGCGCGGCCCTGCTCGGCGCCGACATCGCCACCGTTCCGTACGCGGTGCTCCAGGCCATGACCCGGCACCGGCTCACCGACGTGGGAATCGAGCGGTTCCTGGCGGATTGGGAGCGGTACCAGGCCGCCGTGTGATTTTGGGGTGGACTTTCGTTTTCCTGGGGTGAACGAACAGTGGGAAATGGCACGGGTTTCCGACCCCGGGCGCGCCGGTCGTTGTGCCGGATTTCTCAATAATCGTCGGGTAAAATCTCCTTGACACTCCAAAAGAGCGGCCGGTATGCTTGGCCCGCTTTTTTGGCCGGGGGAAACAGCGGTCCGAACAGTGTTTATAAGTGTTCGGAATCGTTGAAAATGTTTTTCGGGGGTTCCCGGCCGATTCCGTTAGCCCGTTCGTCCCCCTTGGGCGTTTCGGGCGGTTCCCGGTTTACGGGGTTCGGCGAGGGGTTGTCCGTACGGTTCCGCCGGTCGGCGGGGCTCTCCCCCTGCTCGAACGAATCCCTTAAACTCCTTGTCGCGGGAACGTTTGCGTCCGGCGGACCGGGCCGTTCCAGCCCGCCGGCGCGTGGTGGTGCGTGGCAGTCCTTGAACCCTGGAAGGCCTGAAGGCCGCACAGAGGGAGGAACCCATGGCGAAGTTGCAACCCAGAAGCGTCCCGTCTGACCTGGAGATCGCGCAAAACCACAAGATGAAGCACATCCGGGAGATCGCCGAGAAGGCGGGGCTCCTGGAGTCCGAGCTGGAGTACTACGGCAACTACAAGGCCAAGGTGAACTACGACGCGGTGCTCGAGCGCCTCAAGGACAAGCCCGACGCCAAGCTGATCGACGTCACCGCGTGCACCCCCACGCCCCTGGGCGAGGGCAAGACCGTCACCTCGATCGGCCTGAACGAGGGCCTGAACCGCATTGGCAAGAACTCGATGCTGTGCCTGCGCGAGCCCAGCCTCGGGCCCGTGTTCGGCATCAAGGGTGGTGCTGCCGGCGGCGGCTACTCCCAGATCGTGCCCATGGAGGACCTCAATCTCCACTTCACCGGCGACATCCACGCCGTGTCGATCGCCCACAACCTGTGTTCGGCCGCCCTCGACACCAGCCTGATGCACGGCAACCCCCTCAACATCGACCCCCTAACCATCCAGTGGCGCCGCGTGGTGGACCTGAACGACCGGGCCCTGCGGCACATCGTGGTGGGGCTCGGCGGCAAGCTCAACGGCATCCCCCGGGCGGCCGGGTTCGACATCGCGGTGGCGTCCGAGGTGATGGCCATCCTGGCCCTGGCCACCGACCTGAAGGACCTGCGCGCGCGCATGGGCCGGATCCTGCTGGCCTACACCTATGATGGCAAGCCCGTGACCACCGAGGACCTCCAGGTGGCCGGCGCCATGACCGTGCTGATGAAGGACGCCCTCAAGCCCAACCTGATCCAGTCCCTCGAGGGCAACCCGGCCCTGGTGCACGCCGGCCCGTTCGCCAACATCGCCCACGGCAACAATTCGATCATCGCCGACAAGGTCGGCCTGAAGCTGGGCGACTACGTGGTGACCGAGTCCGGGTTCGCCGCCGACATGGGCGCCGAGAAGTTCCTGGACATCACCTGCCGGTACGGCGGGTTCAGCCCCGACTGCATCGTGGTCACCTGCACCGTGCGCGCCCTGAAGATGCACGGCATGGCGTGGTCCGAGATCTCGAAGTACACCCCGAAGGAGCTGGCCAAGTTCCTGATGGATCCGCACCCCGAGTACCTCGAGAAGGGCATCGAGAACCTGGAGGCCCACATCGAGAACATGCGCAAGTTCGGCGTGCCCGTGGTGAACACCATCAACCGGTTCGCGTTCGACCGGGACGACGAGGTGGCCACGATCCAGAAGCGGGCCGAGGCTGTGGGCGCCAGCGCGTCGGTGCCGATCGAGGTGTGGATGCACGGCGGCGCGGGCGCCGAGGAGGCGGCCCAGGAAGTGGTCAAGGCGTGCGACGAGCCCAAGGACTTCAAGTTCCTGTACCCGGACGACTACTCGATCAAGCAGAAGATCGAGGCGATCGCCACCGAGGTGTACGGCGCCGACGGTGTGGACTACATGCCCGAGGCCGAGGCCAAGATCGCCAAGTTCACCGAGCTCGGGTACGACAAGCTGCCGATCTGCATGGCCAAGACGCACCTGAGCCTCAGCCACGACCTGACCCTCAAGGGGCGTCCCAAGGGGTTCCGGGTGCCGATCCGGGACATCCGGGCGAGCCTGGGTGCCGGTTTCCTGTACCCCCTGCTCGGCGAGATGCGCACCATGCCCGGCCTGTCTGCCGACCCCGCGTACAAGTACGTGGACATCGACGAGGACGGCAAGATCCAGGGACTGTTCTAGGCCTTTTCGTCAACGACGCGGAACCGGGCGGGGAGGGGATACCCCTCCCCGCCCGCTCCCCTTTCCCCAGTGGGCGACCCCCCGGGAGGCCCCTTGCCCGAGAAGCGGTATACCGTACGCTTCGAGCCCGACGGCGTGTCCATCGACGTCTATCGCGAGGCAGAGAACCTGTTGCGCGTCGCGATGGTCGCCGGTGTACACGTGAACGCGTCGTGCGGCGGCGCGGGCACCTGCGGCAAGTGCAAGGTGAAGATCCTCGAGGGGGAGTACGACGCCAAACCCTCCTCCAAGCTCACCGACGCGGAGTGGGACCAGGGGTACCGGCTGGCGTGTCAGACCCAGATCCTCGGCGACCTGGTCGTGGAGGTGCCGGTCGAGTCCCGGTACGAGAAGGGCGTGCTCGCCCGGGAGGCCGGGCCCGAGCACGTGCTGGCCGCCGCCCGGTTGGGCGACGAGTACCACCTGGTCACGCCCGAACCCGCGGTGCAGAAGTACTACCTGGCACTGCCGCCCCCCACCGACGACCAGAACGTGTCCGACCTGGGACGCCTGGGACAGGTCCTCAAGCGCGAACACGACATTCCGCGGGTCAGCACCGACTACCACGTGATGGCTGGCCTGGCCACGGCCCTGCGGGACGGCGACTGGAAGGTCACGGCGTCGGTGCTGCACACCCACACGAGCCGCCGGCTGACGCGGGTCGAGCCCGGCGACACCCGGGCGCGCACGTTCGCCCTGGCCATCGACATCGGCACAACCACGATCCACGGCGCGCTGCTGGACGCCAACACCGGCGAGGAGGTGGCCCGGGCCGCCGACTACAACTCCCAGGTGTCCATGGGCGAGGACGTGATCACCCGGATCATCGCGGCATTGAAGCCCGGAGGGCTCGAAGGGCTGCAGAAACGGGCGGTCAAGACCACCAACGGCGTGCTCGCGGAACTGCTGACCAAGGCCGAGGTGGACGCCGGCGAGATCACCCACGCGGTGCTGGCGGGCAACACCACCATGACCCAGCTGTACCTGGGGCTCAATCCCAAGTACATTCGTGAGGCGCCGTACGTGCCCACGGCCAACTTCTTTCCGCCGGTGCGGCTGGCGGAACTGGGGATCAAGGTGCCGTCCCATGTGCTCGGCTACGTGATGCCGTGTGTTGCCAGCTACGTGGGGGGGGACATCACCGCCGGCGTGCTCGCGTGCGGGATCCACCTGGACTCCCGGCTCACCCTGTTCATGGACGTGGGCACCAACGGCGAGATCGTGATCGGCAACCAGGACTGGATGGTGTCCGCGTCGGCGTCCGCCGGTCCCGCGTTCGAGGGCGGCGGGGTCAAGTTCGGGATGCGGGCCACCTACGGCGCGATCGAGCAGGTCCGGATCAACCGGGAGAACCTGGAGCCGATGATCCTGACCATCGGCCAGGTCCAGCCCAAGGGGGTGTGCGGCTCGGGCATGATCGACTGCCTGGCCGAGTTCGCCGAGGCCGGGATCGTGGGCCAGAACGGCAAGTTCAACCAGGACCTGGCCAGCCGGACCGACCGGATCCGGGAGGGGGAGACCGGCTGGGAGTACGTGCTGTGCTGGAAGGACCAGACCCAGCTCGACCAGGACTTGGTGGTCACCGAGCCCGACATCGACAACCTGATCCGCACCAAGGGGTCGATCTACGCCGCGTGTTCGGTGCTCCTGAAGAGTGTGGGGCTCCAGTTCACCGACATCGAGCGGATCATCCTGGCGGGCGGGTTCGGCCGGTACATCGACGTGGAGAAGGCGATGGCGATCGGGCTCCTGCCCGAGGTGGATCCGTCCACGGTGAGCTACGGCGGCAACACCAGCCTCACCGGCTGCAAGCTGGCGGCCCTGTACCGGGACAAGATCGAGGAGGTCGAGGGCCTGGCAACGATGATCACCAACATCGAGCTGTCGGCGTCCAACATCTACATGGACGAGTACGTGGCGGCGCTGTTCCTGCCCCACACCCGGATGGAGGAGTTCCCCCGCCAGGCCGAGCGGCTGGCCGCCGCCCTGGCCGGGTGAGGAGAGGGAGACCATGGGTTTTCATGTCGCGGTTGCGGGCAAGGGCGGTACGGGCAAGACCACGGTGGCCGGGCTGATGATCCGGTACCTGGTGGGCTTGGGCCAGGGGCGGGTGCTCGGCGTGGACGCCGACGCCAACATGAACCTCAACGAGGTCCTGGGCCTCGAGGTGCACCAGACCATCGGGCAGATCCGCGAGGGTCTGGGCAACGTGCCCCAGGGGATGACCAAGGACGCGTACATCAACTACAAGACCCAGGAGTGCCTGATCGAGGCCGACGGGTACGACCTGATCGTGATGGGGCGGCCCGAAGGGCCGGGGTGCTACTGCTACGCCAACACCCTGTGCAAGAAGTACGTGGACGAGATGGCCGACAGCTACGCGTACGTGGTGGTGGACAACGAGGCCGGCATGGAGCACCTGTCCCGCCGGACCACCCACAACATGGACGTGATGTTCGCGGTGACCGACTCGTCGGTCCGGGGCATCCAGGCCGCGGGCCGCATCCGCGACCTGGTCGGCGAGCTGAAGCTGGGCATCGGCAAGATCGCGGTGGTGGTCAACCGGCTCGGCGGCGACCTGGCCGAGCCCACGGTCCGGGAGCTGGAGCGGCTCGGCCTGGAACTGGCCGGCACGGTGCCCGACGACCCCAACGTGTACCAGTTCGACCTGGAGGGCCGGCCGACCTTCCAGCTCCCCGACGACTCGGTCGCGTACCGGGCGGTCGTGGAGATCCTGCAGCGTTACATGCCCTGAGCGGGCTTGGTTTAGAGGTGGGGATTTCTTTCACGGTCCACGGCCACGAGGCCACTGGATGAAAGGAGCGAGGACCATGGCATTCGAGTTCCCCAAAGAGTCGTACGCCGGCAAGATCGTGGAGGTCACCATCGGTGCGGGTGACAAGGCCCTGAAGGTCGGCGGACAAAACGCCATGCCGCTGTGCAACTTCGAGGGCGAGTTCCCGAACCGCCCCCTGGTGGCCATGGAGGTCTACGACAACGCCGAGGTGTGCGAGACGTGGGCTCCGGCGTGCAAGGAGCCGTTCGCCGACGTGATCGGCGACCCGGTGGCGTGGGCCAAGAAGTGCCTGGACGAGTACGGCGCCGACCTGATCTGCCTGCAGCTCGCCAGCACCGACCCCAACGGCATGGACACTTCGGCGGAAGAGGCGGCTGTGCTGGCGAAAAAGCTGGCCGAGGCGCTCCCGTGCCCCCTGATCGTGTGGGGCTGCGAGAACGACGAGAAGGACGCCGACGTGCTGTCCCTGGTGGCCGAGAAGTGCGACGGCCTGAACCTGGCCATCGGGCCCGCCCGGGAGTCCAACTACAAGAAGATCGGCGGCGCGGCCATCGGCTACGGCCACACCGTG
>JAJRUI010000127.1 GCA_024277875.1 Deferrisomatales bacterium | reverse complement strand
TGGGCATGGCCGGGTTCGCCCGGCACCCGGCGGGGCAGCTGTCGGGGGGGCAGCTCCAGCGGGTCAACGTGGCCCGTGCCCTGGTGCGGGATCCACGCATCCTCCTGCTGGACGAGCCGTTAACCGGCCTGGACGTTCGCAGCCAACAGGCCGTGATGGAACTGCTGGCCGACACCCACCGGGAGCGCAGCCTGACGACCCTGATGGTCACCCACGACGTCAACCTGGTGTACCCGTACCTGGACCAGGTGGTGGCCCTGAACCGGCGGTTGTGCGCGGCCGGCCCGCCGGACCAGGCCCTGCGCAAGGAGACCCTGGAAGCCTTGTACGGCACCGAGATCCTGGTGCACGACGACCACGGCCGGCCGTACGTGTTCGCCGGCGACCACCACCATGGCTGACATGCTCCAGTACGCGTTCGTGCAGCGGGCCCTCCTGGCCAGCGTGCTGGTGGGCACCTCGTGCTCGGTGGTCGGGGTGTTCGTGGTGCTCAGGGGGCTCGCGTTCATCGGGGCGGGTATCGCCCACGCCGCGTTCGGCGGGGTGGCCCTCGGGTTCCTGCTGGGCTGGAACCCCCTGCTGACCGCGGTGGGGTTCTGCCTGGGCACCACGGGCGCGATCCACGCCACCAGCCAGGCCGGCCGGATCCGGATGGACGCGTCGATCGGGGTGTTCTACGCGCTCACCATGGCCCTGGGCGTGCTGTTCGTGGGCCTGATGAAGACCTACGACGCCCGGTTGTACGGGTACCTGTTCGGGAACATCCTGTCGGTGACCCGTACGGACCTCGTGGTGATCTCGGCCCTCACAGCGGTCGTGATCGGGGTGGTGGCCGCCCTGTTCAAGGAGTTCCAGCTCCTGTCATTCGACGCGGAGGTGGCCGAGGCCCTGGGCCTGGCCACCGGAAAGCTGTCGTTCATCATGTTGCTCCTGGTGAGCCTCACGATCGTCCTGTCCCTGGACGCGGTGGGGGTGATGCTCGTGTTCGCCCTGATCGTGACCCCGGCCTCCGCCGCGTACCAGCTCACCTACGACTACCGCCTCCTGTTCGCGTTGTCGGTCCTGTTCGGCAACCTGTCGTGCGTGCTGGGCCTCGTGCTGTCCTACTGGCTCGACGTGCCGTCCGGCGCCACGATCGTGCTCACCGCCACGGCGCTGTTTTTCGCGTGCCTCGCGGCCTCGCCCAAACGCAGGGGCACCCGGACCTGACCGGGCCGGCCGCGCCTCCCTTCGACCCGAAACGAGGAGTTCCCATGTCCCAGGATCTGAAACAGAAGACCGCCGAGACCGCACAGCTGTACTTCTCGGGGGTGGAGGGCGAGCGCCCCTACGACCTGTGGCGGTCGTTCGACAAGGGCCTGGCCCGGGACCTGTCGCTGTTCATCACCGGCCAGATGTACGCGCGCCAGGTGCTGCCCCACCCCACCCGGCAGCTGGTCACCGTGGCCGCCCTCACGGTGCTCGAAAAGACCGAGGAACTCGAACTCCACCTCCACGCCGCCCTGAACGTGGGGTGCACCCCCAGGGAGCTGGCCGAGGCCATTTTCCAGACCGCGGTGTACGGCGGCGTTCCGGCCATGAACCAGGGCCTCAAGGCCCTGCGCGCCGTGCTCGAACGGCGCGGCCAATGGCCGCTCCAGGAAAAGGACTGAGCCGCGCGTTCGCGCCGTTCCTCGGGGTGGACCGTTTTTTATAGATGACAAATATACTCTGTTTGTGTATATAGCATCCGTCGTGTCCATTTCATCCAAGGGAAGAGGAGGGATGCCATGAAACTGCGACGGGTGCTGGTCGTTGCTGCGGCCGCGGGCCTGGCGTTCTCCGGCCTCGCAGGGGCCGAGGAGACGTGCGTCACGTGCCACCGGGAGCTGACCCCCGGGCAGGTGGCCGACTGGGAGGTGAGCAAGCACTTCGAAAACGACGTGACCTGCTCCTCCTGCCACGGGGAGGAGCACACCGGCAAGGACGACGTGGCCAAGGCCGCGTTCCCGGACGAGCACGTGTGCGCCGAGTGCCACGAGGAGCAGTTCGAGCAGTTCAGCAAGGGCAAGCACAACTTCGGGTGGGCCGCGATGAACGCGATGCCCGTCACCCATGTGGAGCCCGACGAGCTGATGGAGGGCGGCCGGGGGTGCGGCGGCTGCCACAACATGGGCATCAAGACCGAGGAACAGAAGGCCGAGCAGAGAGCGAAGGGATACCGGTACCAGAACAACTCGTGCGACGAGTGCCACACCCGGCACACCTTCTCCAAAAAGGAAGCCCTGAACCCCCGGGCGTGCCAGCAGTGCCACATGGGCTACGACCACCCCCAGTGGGAGATGTGGAGCAGCTCCAAGCACGGTGCCCGGTGGTTTGCGCGCAAGGACGGGGACCTGCCGGCCGGGGCGGCCGCGCCCAAATGCCAGGACTGCCACATGCCCGGCGGGGACCACAACAACCACACCGCGTGGGGCTTTTTGGGCGTGCGCCTGCCCCTGCCCGAGGATCCCCAGTGGAAGGCCGACCAGATCACGATCCTCAAGGCCCTGGGCGTGTTGAACCCCGAGACCGGGGAGCCCACCGCCCGCCTCGAAGCGGTCAAGGCCGTGGACCTGGCGCGTCTGACCGAGGAGGCGTGGCAGACCGAGCGCGAGAAGATGATCCGCACCTGCAGCCAGTGCCACTCCGAGACCTACGCCCGGGAGCAGCTGGCCATGGGCGACGCGATGATGCAGAAGGCCGACCGGTTGATGGCCGAGGCGATCGAGATCGTGGCCGGGCTGTACAAGGACGGCATCCTGAAAAAGCCCGAGAGCTACGCGTTCGCATACCCGGACTTCCTGTACTTCATGCGCACCAGCGGGAGCGACTCGGCCACCGGGTCGTACATCGAGCAGGTGCTGTTCCAGATGTACATGAAGCACCGGATGCGCACGTACCAGGCGTTCTTCCACGTGAACCCGGACTACGCGTACTGGTACGGCTGGGCCATGATGACCAAGGACCTGGGCCACATCAAGGAACTGGCCCAGACCCTGCGGGCCACCCACGGCAACGGAGGGTGACCGGGCCTGTCGCTCGCAACAGGACAGGAGGAACGGGGGAGGGCCGGGAACGGCCCTCCCTTTTTTCGTCCGAGCCGCCCACAAATCTAGCAGGATGCGGAAAAACCCCATCCGTGGGTTTTTCCGCAACGGCCTCTCGGGGGCGGCCCCGTCGAAGCCATTCAAATCACTCGGTTTTTCAAGCCTCGCGATTTAGCGCCCCTTCCATGGGGCGCGTAGCAGGTTGCTTTTTCCGCAACCTGCTAGCGGCGGCGACTCAGGGCCACCCCCACCAGCACCAGGGCGCCCCCGGCCAGTTTCCACGGGCCAAACGCCTCGCCCAGAAGCGCCCACGACAGCGCGCCGCTCACCACCGGCACCAGGTACTGGTACACCACGGTCCGGCCGACGCCCCGCTGGCCGATCGCCCAGTTCCACAGGCTCACGGCCACCACGATCGGGAACACCACCGAGTACCCCACGGCGGCCCAGCCCGCAACGCCCACCCCGGCCCAGGACTGCCCGGCCACCGCGGACACGGTGAACGGCAGGAAACACGCGGCCCCCACCTGGAAAGTGCGCGTGGTCAGGTGGAACGCGCCGTAGCGCTCCAGGAGCGGCCGGTTGACGATACCGTACAGGGTCCAGGACACGGCCGCGCCCAGGGACAGCAGGTTGCCCCAACCGCCGGTTCCGTGGGCCCACAGCCGGGGCCCCAGGTACACCGCCAGCCCGGCCAGGGCGAGCACCACCCCCAGCCACTGGCGCGCCGACACCCGCTCGATCCCCGCGACGCTCAGGAACAGGGCCGCCCACAGGGGGCCGGTGTTGATCATCAGGGCCGTGGAGAACGCGGTGGTTCGGTCCAGCCCCAGCACGAACAGGCCCTGGTACAGGGTGTACCCCAGGAGGGCCGACACCAGGAACCGGGCCCGGTCCTCCGGAGCGACCCGGGCCCGGACGCCCCGAGCCCGGAGCAGAAGCTCGAACAGGGCGGCCACCAGCACGAACCGCGTGGCGGCGAGCGCCAGGGGGTGGAACCGGGGCAGCACCGCCTTGAGCAGCACGAAGTTCAGGGACCACAGGGCCACCACCGTGGACAGGGCCAGGTCCACCCGCCACGGGGCCACTGGGCGGACGCGGGACTCGGTCATGGGGCTCCAGCGGCACGGGAGGAAAAGGGGGGCCGAGCGTATCACCGGGTTGGGCCGGGCGAAAGGGCCCCGGTGGAACGCGAACGGGCCGCCCCAAAGGGCGGCCCGTTCGGCCCGTACACGGTGGGGTCAGTCGTGGTCCAGCTCCTGGACGAGTTCGGTGAGCACGCCGCCGGACGCCTTGGGGTGCACGAACGCGATCCGGGTGTTGTGGGCCCCGGACCGGGGCTTCTGGTCCACCATGCGCACCCCGGACGCGAGCAGCCGCTCCACCTCGGCTCCGGTGTCCGCCACCTGGTACGCGATGTGGTGGAACCCCTGGCCGTTCTTCTCCAGGAACTTGGCCACCGGGGAGTCCGGGCTGGTGGGCTGGACCAGTTCCAGGCGGACCTCGCCGATGGGCAGGAACGCCACCTTCACCTTCTGGTCGGGAACCTCCTCGATGCCGCCCAGTTCCAGTCCGAGATGCTCGGTGTAGAACCGGGCCGCCGCCTCGATGTCGTGCACGGCGATGCCGATGTGGTTGATCTTCTGGGGCATGGGGCCGTCTCCTCCCTCTGGGCGGATCAGTCCACCCGCTCCTGGATGAACGAGATCACGTCGTTGGTGTCGGTACCGGGCAGGAAGATCTCGGCGAACCCGGCCTCCTTGAGGCCGGGGATGTCCTCCACCGGGATGATCCCGCCGCCGAACAGCAGCACGTCGTCCTTGCCCTGCCCCCGCAGGCCCTCGGCCACCCGGGGGAACAGCACGTTGTGGGCGCCGGACAGGCACGACAGCCCCACCACGTCCACGTCCTCCTGGACCGCGGCCGCCACGATCTTCTCGGGGGTCTGGCGGATGCCGGTGTAGATCACCTCCATGCCGGCGTCCCGCAACGCCCGGGCCACCACCTTGGCGCCCCGGTCGTGGCCGTCCAGGCCGGGCTTGGCGATCAGGACCCGTATTTTCTTCTGGCTCATGGTCGATCCTCTCCGAAAGGCTTTCGCCCCGGGGCTGCCCGGGGAACCGGTTCGTCCGTCGCGCCGCGGGGCTCAGCCGCCCTCCGAGTATTCCCCGTACACGCCGCGGAGCACATCGCTGATCTCTCCCAGGGACGCGTAGGTCTTGACCGCGGCAAAGATCGGCGGCACCACGTTGCCGCCGTCGATCGCCGTCCGGCGCAGGGCGTCCAGTGCGCCCGCTACGGCGGCAGCGTCCCGCTCGGCCTTGACCCCGGCCGTCTTCTCCCGCTGAAACTTCTCCACCGCGGGGTCCACCCGCAGGAGCTCGTCGGGCATGGGCTCCTCGATCTGGAACTGGTTCACCCCCACGACCACCTGGTCCCCCGACTCCACGGCGCGCTGGTACGCGAACGCGCTGTCTGCGATCTCGTTCTGGGGAAAGCCGGCCTCGATCGCCCGGACCATCCCGCCCATGGCGTCGATCTTGTCGATGTATTCCTGGGCCCGGGCCTCGATCTCGTCGGTCAGGGCCTCCACCGCGTAGGAGCCGGCCAGGGGGTCGATGGTGTCCGCCACCCCGGACTCGTGGGCGATGATCTGCTGGGTGCGCAGGGCGATCCGTACCGAGTCCTCGGTGGGCAGGCACAGGGCCTCGTCCCTGGAGTTGGTGTGCAGGCTCTGGGTGCCGCCCAGGACTGCGGCCAGGGCCTGGATTGTGACCCGCACCACGTTGTTGTCGGGCTGCTGGGCGGTGAGGCTGCACCCGGCGGTCTGGGTGTGGAACCGGAGCATCATGCTCCGGGGGCTCTTGGCGCCGAACCGCTCCTTCATGATCCGAGCCCACAGCCGGCGGGCGGCCCGGAACTTGGCCACCTCCTCGAGCAGGTTGTTGTGGCAGTTGAAGAAGAACGACAGCCGCCCGGCGAACTCGTCAACGTCCAGGCCCGCGTCCACGGCCGCCTGCACGTACGCGATCGCGTCGGCCAGGGTGAACGCCACCTCCTGCACCGCGCTGCTGCCCGCCTCCCGGATGTGGTACCCGGAGATGGAGATCGTGTTCCACTGGGGCACGTTCTCCTTGCAGAACGCCATGATATCGGTGATGACCTTCAGGCTCGGCTCCGGGGGCAAGATGTAGGTACCCCGGGCGAAATACTCCTTGAGCAGGTCGTTCTGGATGGTGCCCCGGAGTTTGTCGGACGAGACGCCCTGCTGTTCGGCCACGGCCATGTACATGGCCAGCAGCACCGCTGCCGGGGCGTTGATCGTCATCGAGGTGGACACCTTGTCCAGGGGGATCCCGTCGAACAGGATCTCCATGTCCCGGAGGGTGTCGATGGCCACCCCCACCTTGCCCACCTCGCCCTCGGCCAGCTCGTGGTCCGAGTCGTACCCGATCTGGGTCGGCAGGTCGAACGCCACGGACAGGCCGGTCTGGCCCTGGTCGAGCAGGTACTTGTACCGCTCGTTGGTCTGCTCGGCCGTCCCGAACCCGGCGTACTGGCGCATCGTCCAGAACCGGCCCCGGTACATGGTGGGCTGCACGCCCCGGGTGAACGGATACTCCCCGGGCATCCCCACCTTGTCCAGGTACGCGTCCTCCGGGGCGTCCAGGGGCGTGAACGCCCGCTTGAACTCGATCCCCGAGGTGGTCTCGAACCGCTGCCGGCGCTCGGGGAACCGGCCCAGGGTCTTGGCCACCGGCCCCTGCTCCCACGCCACCACCCGTTTCTCGATGTCTTCTCGGCCCATCTGCGCTCCTCCCTCAACGACGCCCCGCGCCCCCCGGTCACAACCGGGGAATCGTACCAGCGGTCACGCCCTTCAGCAAGATTGAAGAACTTTAGGCTGGCTAAAAACAAGGGCCGCCCGTAAAAAAAGAGGCGGACGCACCGCATCCGCCTCGCGAGACTTTCTCCCGGCGCCCCTGGCAGCCGGCGTCCCGGCCGGCCCGGTCCGGCACCGGGCTGGGGGGACTCAGCCCCCCAGCAGCGACCACAGCACGCCGGCGGCGATGGCCGAGCCGATCACGCCGGCCACGTTGGGCCCCATCGCGTGCATCAGCAGGAAGTTCGACGGGTCTTCCCTGGCACCCACCATTTGCACCACCCGGGCCGAGTCCGGCACCGCCGACACCCCGGCCGCCCCGATCAGCGGGTTGAGCTTGTTCTTGGTGAACAGGTTCATCCCCTTGGCAAACAGCACGCCGGCCGCCGTGGCCACCGCGAAGCTCGCCGCACCCAGGGCGAAGATCTTCAGGCTCTCGGGCTTGAGGAACATCTCCGCCGACGCGCTCGCCCCCACGCTCACCCCCAGCAGGATCGTCACGATGTCGATGAACGCCGTGCGCGCCGTGTTCGACAGCCGGTCCGTGACCCCGCACTCCCGCATGAGGTTGCCGAAAAACAGCATCCCCAGCAGCACCGTGGCCCCCGGCGCGATCATCGTGCAGATCAGGAACGACGCGATCGGGAACAGGATGCGCTCGAGCCGGCTCGCGCTCTTGGCCGGCGGCATCTTGATCTGGCGTTCCTTCTTGCTCGTGAGCAGGTACATGATCGGCGGCTGGATCACCGGCACCAGCGCCATGTACGAGTACGCCGCGATCGCGATCGGCGCGATCAGGTGGGGCGCCAGACGCGAGGCCAGGAAGATCGACGTGGGCCCGTCCGCGCCCCCGATGATCCCGATCGCGCCGGCCTCGGGTGCCGTGAACCCCAGCGCCAGCGCCCCGGCCAGGGTGGCGAAGATCCCGAACTGGGCCGCCGCACCCAGCAGCACCAGCCGCGGCTGGGCGATCAGGGACGAAAAATCCGTAAGCGCCCCGATCCCCAGGAAGATCAGGGGCGGGAAGAACCCCTTGATAACCCCCAGGTACAGGTAGTCCATCACCGCGTGGGGCGGGGCCGTGCCGGCCATGAACTCCTTGCTGATCAGTTCGAACCCCGGCGGCATCGGGATGTTCGCGAGCAGGATCCCGAACCCGATCGGCACGAGCAGCAGCGGCTCGTAGTGCTTGCGGATCGCCAGGTAGATGAACGCGCACCCCACCGCGATCATCGCCACGTGCCCCGGCCCGATGTTCATGAACCCGGTGCCCGCCAGGAACTTCTGGACGATCGAACCCATATCCGCCATCAGCCGGCTCCGATGACCACCAGCACCTCACCCACGCCCACGTCCTGGCCCTGGGAGACCTTGACTTCCAGCACCTTGCCCGCGACGTGGGCCTTGATCTCGTTCTCCATCTTCATGGCTTCCATCACCAGCAGGGTGTCGCCCACGTCCACCGCGTCGCCCTCGGCCACGGCCACGCTCAGCACGTGGCCCGGCATGGGCGCGCTCACCACTTCGGAGCCTTCGGCCGGCGCGGCTGCAGGGGCCGGAGCGGCTGGCGCTGGCGCTGCGGCCGGGGCCGGGGCTGCCGGCGCAGGGGCCGGCGCGGCTGCAGGGGCCGTCGCGGCTGCAGGGGCC
>JAJRUI010000126.1 GCA_024277875.1 Deferrisomatales bacterium | reverse complement strand
GTTTGCGATCCGGGTGATGCAGGAGACGAGTATTCAGGGTGCGTGCCGGATTCTTGGAATCAGCTGGGACGAGGCCTGGCACCTTGTTCAGCGCGCTGTACAGCGGGGGCTGGAGAGAAAACCCGAACGGTTGATCCGCAAGGTGACCGGGACGCTCATGACTAATTGACTAAACTTATTTGTCCTTGGCAAGGTGACCGGGACGCTCATGACTAATTGACTAAACTTATTTGTCCTTGTAGGATTCCCCCATGCCTCGCACTGCCCGACTCGACCTCCCCGGTTTGCTGCAGCACGTGATCGTCCGCGGGATCGACCGGAAGAAGATCTTCCGGGATGACGCCGACCGGGCGGGGTTTTGCCAGCGGCTCGGCGAGTTGCTGGCGGAGACCGAGACCGACTGCCTGGCGTGGGCTCTGATCCCGAACCACTTCCACCTGCTCGTGCGGCCCGGGCGCGCGCGCTTGGGCAAGTTCATGAGCCGGCTGCTCACGGGCTACGCCGTCACGTTCAACCACCGGTACAAGCGCTCGGGCCGGCTGTTCCAGAACCGCTACAAGTCGATCGTGTGCGAGGAGGAGCCCTACCTTCTCGAACTGGTGCGCTACATCCACTTGAACCCGCTGCGGGCTAGGCAGGTGCGGGGGATGGACGAGCTGGCCCGGTACCCTTGGAGCGGACACGCGGTGCTGCTGGGCAACCGGAGCCTGCCCGGCCAGGCGGTGGAAGAGGTGCTGGGCCGGTTCGGCGACCGGGTGGGGGAGGCCCGCAAGGCGTACACCGCGTTTGTGGCCGCGGGGGTCGGCCAGGGGCGACGGACAGAACTCGTCGGGGGCGGGCTCCGGCGTTCGCAAGCGTTCCTGGGACGGACCAAAGAGCCGGAGAGCTACGACGAACGGGTCCTGGGCAGCGGCCGGTTCGTGGAAGCCCTATGGCGGGAAGAGGAGCTTCGGGAAAAGCTCGGCCCGCACCTGAACTTGGCGGAACTGGTGGAACGCGTGGCCAGGGCCCTGGACATACCGGTCGAGGCCGTGCTGCGGCGCGGCCGGAACACCGACGCGACAACGGCGCGGCAGGTGGTGTGCCACGTGGCCACGCGAGTTCTTGGGGCGCGTGGCACGCAAGTGGGCGAGCTGTTGGGAATGGGCCAGTCCGGGGTGAGCCGGGCAGCCCAGCTCGGCCGTGCGCGGTGGGAAGGGGACGAGGCGCTACGGCGGACGGTGCTTGGGGAGGAGCTTTAGTTATGGTCATCAGTGTCCATTTGCCCCTGGCAGGTTGCGGAAAAAGCAACCTGCTACGTGCCCCATGGAAGGGGCGCCAAATCGAGAGGCTTGAAAAACCAAGTGATTTGAAAAGGCTTCGACGGGGCCGCCTCCGAGAGGCCGTTGCGGAAAAACCCGTCCGTGGGTTTTTCCGCATCCTGCTAGCGTGATCCAGGAGGTCGCTGTGACGGTCAGCCCCGGGGACCCCGTGCTCCTCGTGGTGGGCACCGACGGGGTCACGAGGGTGCGGCCGAACCTGGACGCCGGCGGGCTCGGGAAGGACGAGTAGAGGGAGCGGGACCGTCCCGGTCCGGTCCCACTCCCCCCGGGCCGGTCACGCGGCCTCGGCCAGCCGGTGGTGGCGGGCCGAGGCCACCCGCTGGCGGTACGCCTCGCGGCAGATCTCCAGGTCTGCCAGCAGGCCGGGCAACTCCTCGAGCAGGAGGGCCTGGGGCCCGTCGCACAGGGCCTGCCCGGGCCGGGGGTGGATGTCCACCAGCGCCATGTTGGCGCCGGCCACGACCCCCTGGGCCAGGGCGTGCTGGATGTCCAGGAGCCCGTCCACCGCCCGGACCTTCTTGCCCACCGAGTGGGACGGGTCCACGCACACGGGCAGGCGGGTCTGGCGCTTGACCACGGGCACGTGGGCGAAGTCCACGAAGTTGCGGTGGGGATCGCCGAGGTTGGTCTTCATGCCCCGCAGGCAGAACACAATGCGGTGGTTGCCGTTGCTGGCCACGTACTCGCACGCGTTCAGGGACTCCTCCAGGGTGATCCCCATGCCCCGCTTGAACAGCACCGGGAACCGGGTCTGGCGCCCCACCTGTTTGAGCAGTTCGAAGTTCTGGGTGTTGCGGGTGCCGATCTGGACCATCACGCCGGTGGGGTCGCCGGCGCGGTCCAGGGCGGCGGCGATCTGCTCCAGGTGGGACTCGTGGGTCACCTCCATCGCGATCACCTCGATCCCGTATTTACCGGCCAACTCGAACACGTACGGCAGGCACGCCGCCTCCAGCCCCTGGAAATCGTAGGGAGAGGTGCGGGGCTTGTACGCGCCCATCCGGGTGGTCTTGAGGCCCGCCCGCTGCAGGGCCGCCATGGTCATCTCCACGTGCTCGCGGTTGTCCACGGCGCACAGGCCGGCGAACAGGTGGAAGTTGTCCTGGGAGAAGGTGAGCCCCCGGTACTCGAACCCCACGGTGGGCGCCTGGCCTTCGTGACGTCCGATGATGCGGTACTTGGAGCTGACCCGGAACGCCTTCTGCACGAACGGCAGGTCCTCGAACACGGCCGTGGGTACCTGGCGGGTGGGCCCGAACACGTATACCTCGCTCAGGGTCTGGAGCGCGCCGGGCACGGTGTGCAGGCTGAGTTCGAGGTCCGGGTACCGGGCCGCGACCGCTCGCAGTTGCTCCATCTCGGGGCCGTCTCCGGGTACCGTGTGCTTCAGAATGACGATCATCCCGTGCTCCTTTCCTTCTGGGGGTTGTGCGGCGCACGGGCGACCTCCGGACCCAGGCGTGAAAAAACGGCCATGGGAGCGGAGGCGCTGCCCATGGCCGTCGAATCGGTTCCGTACAGGAAGGGGGGTCCGGTCAGACCTCCGACGCCCGGGCAGCGTGGCGAAACCAGTAGCCGCCAAAATAAAAACCGTCGAAGGAGAACCGCTGCCCGGCCATCACTCGTCTTCCCGTCGGGAGTTATCGAACGCGTGTCGCATCTGTATACCGGCTCCGGGGCCGGCTGTCCAGGGGAATCTCGCCGAGGGCGGGCGTGAAAAACTGCGGGCGGACGTGGTAGTCTGTTGGCCGCTTCAGCTCGGTGGGCTGGGCAACGGTTTCCACGAGGGACGGGCATCTATGGACGGGGTGCGGAACGGATCGGTCTTGCGGGCGGCCGTGCTGGCGGCTGCGGTGGTCGCGGCTGCAGCGGGGTGCCAGCGGGCGCCGGAGGGCGAGCCCCGGCAGGGCGACCAAGTGGTGGAGGTGCGCAGCACGCGGGAGCTGGCCGCGTTCTTCGACCGGCTCGGGTACAACCCGGACGAGAACCCGGGCGCCCTGCAGGCGGTGCCGCGGCTGCGGTACACGGGGGTGCCCAGGGACTGGGCCGAGGAGCCGTCCGTGTCCTTGCGCAAATCGGTGTTCTTCCGCGCCATGGCGTCGGCCGTGCTCCAGGTGAACGAGCAGATCGCGGCGGACCGGGCGCGGCTGCTCGCGGTCGGGCCGGACCCGGCAGACCCCCGGGACCGGGCGTGGCTCGAGGCCCTGGCCCGGCGCTACCGGGCGGTGAAGGCCGGCCAGCCCGTGGACGAGGCCGCGTACCGGGAGCTGGTGCGGCGGGTGGACGTGATTCCGCCGTCCCTGGCCCTGGCCCAGGCAGCCGTGGAGAGCGGGTGGGGCCGCTCGCGGTTCGCCCGGGAGGGCAACGCCCTGTTCGGCCAGTGGACCACCTCGGAGGACGGGATGCGGGCCCGGGGCGCGGACGTGCGCCTGGCGTCGTTCGACAGCCCGTGCGAGTCGGTGGCGGCCTACGCGCTCAACCTGAACTCCCACCGGGCGTACCGGGGGCTGTGGGACGCCCGGGCCCGGATGCGGGCCGAGGGCCGCACGCCGGACGGGTATGAGCTGGCCGGGTACCTGACGAGCTACGCCGAGGACGGCCAGGCGTACGTGCGCACCCTGCGCACCATCATCCGGAGCAACGGCCTGGAGGCGTTCGACAACGCCCGGCTGGCCGAGGGCACGCCGGTCCTGATCCGGCCCACCGGCGAGGGTTGACCCCGGGCCCGGCTTGCGGAGCGTGCGGTTGCGCCGCACAATGCACGACGACCCCAACCGCTTGCCAAGGAGCCGATCATGACGATCGAGGAAGCCTTTCTCGCGGCGCTCGAGCACGAGGCCCGGGTGCGGGACCAGTTCGCCCAGGCGGCCGACGCCACGTCCGGGGAGCCCGAGGCGTTCTTCCGGCTGATGGCCCGGGAGGAACAGGGCCACATCGACTTTCTCAGCCACGCCCTGGACCGGTGGCGGAGCCAGGGGGAGATCGCGCCGCCAGACGGGGTGCGCACGGCGGTGCACACTGCGGACTGGCTGCGGGAGAGCGGCGCCCGCCTGGACCGGGCCGCCGAGAACCCGGAGCGCCACTACGCCGTGGAGCACCTGTACCGGGCTCTGGAGATGGAACAGGAGGTGTCGCGCCAGTACCGGAAGCTCGTGGACGCCGTGGACCATCCGGAGGCCGCGGCCCTGTTCCGCCGGTTCCTGGAGATCGAGGACGGCCACACCGCCCTGGTGCAGGCCGAGATCGACTACACCCTCCAGACCGGCGAGTTCTACGGGATCCGGGAGTTCACCCTGGACGGCTGAGGGCGCACGCGGCCTGGCCGAGGGCGACGCCCCCGTCGTTGGGGGGCACCTGCCGGTGGAAGCGGGGCGTGAGGCCGGCCGCCTCGAGATCGGTGCGCAGCAGGTCCGCGAGTACCGCGTTCTGCAGGCATCCCCCGGTCAGGAACACCCGGACGAGGCCGGTCTTCTCGGCTGCCGCGCGGATGCCCGCGGCCAGGAGGCCGGCGAGCCCCCGGTGGAACGCCAGGGCCGCCTCCCGCCGGTCCCGGCCGCGCCGGGCGTCGCGGAGCGCGGCGCGGACGAGTCCGGCCGGGTCGAGCACGAGGACGTCGCCCCCCTCCCGGGGCGGGGCGAACGGGTAGGCTGCCACGCCGGCCGGTGCGGCCGCGGCCCAGGCTTCCAACTCCATGGGGGCCTGGGCCGAGTAGCGCATGGGCCCGGTGAACCCGAGGATCGCGGCTGCCGCGTCGAACAGCCGGCCGCACGAGGTGGTCTCCGGCGCGTTCAGGCCCCGGTCGAGGGCGGTGTCCAGCACGGCCCGGTCCGCGGCCGACAGGTGGGCGAGGCACGGCAGGGCCAGTTCCTGCCAGGCCGGGCCCAGCGCGCGCCGGAGGTGGGCCGCGGCCATGCGCCACGGCTCCCGGGCGGCCCGGTCGCCCCCGGGCTGGCGCACCGGGGCCAGGTGGCCCACCCGGCGGAACCCCGCCGGGGAGCCGGCCAGGATCTCGCCGCCCCACAGGGTGCCGTCGGGGCCGTACCCGAGCCCGTCCAGGGCCACGCCCAGGGCCTCCCCGTCCCGGAACCCGTGCTCGGTCATGCACGCGGCCACGTGGGCCTCGTGGTGCTGGATGCGGGTCACGGCCGCGCCCCGGGCGGCCCACTCCTCGGCGTACCGGGTGGACCGGTACGCCGGGTGCAGGTCGCAGGCCACCCGGCTCGGCGCGACCCGCAGCAGGCCCAGGAGGTGGTCGATCCCGCGCCGGAACGCGTCTTCCACGTCCAGGTTCTTGAGGTCGCCCACGTGGGGGCCGAGAAACGCGTGCCCCCCCCGGACCACGCAGTAGGCGTTGGCCAGTTCGGCGCCCACGGCCAGGAGCACCGCGCCGGCCGGCCGGGGCAGGGCAATGGGCGCGGGCGCGTAGCCCCGGGCCCGGCGGACCACCACCGGCCCCTGTCCCGTGCTCTTGACCACGCTGTCGTCCACCGGGTGCAGGATCGGCCGGTCGTGGACCAGGAACCGGTCGGCCACCCCGGCGAGGCGGTCCAGGGCCTCGGCCGGTTCGGACAGGATCGGCTCGTCGCTCCGGTTGCCGCTGGTCATCACCAGGGCCCGGAACCGGCCCGTCCGGAACAGCAGGTGGTGCAGGGGGGTGTACGGCAGCATCACCCCGACCCGGCGCTGGCCCGGCGCCACCGATGGCGCGAGGCCCGCGTCCGGCCGGGCCGGCGCGAGCAGGATCGGCGCCCGTGCGCCCGCGAGCAGGGCCTCGCCGGCCGGGTCCAGGTGGGCCAGGCGCCGGGCCGCCTCGAGGTCGGGCACCATCACGGCCAGGGGTTTCGCCGGCCGGTTCTTGCGCCGGCGCAGGGCAGCCACCGCGTCCTCCTGGAACGCGTCGCACGCCAGGTGGAACCCCCCGAGGCCCAGCACGGCCGCGATGCCGCCGCCGGCGATCGCAGCGGCCGCGCCCGCCACCGGGTCGCCGGGCACGGGCGCGCCGTCCGGGCCGAGCAGGCGGAGCCGGGGCCCGCACGTGGGGCACGCGTTGGGCTGGGCGTGGAACCGGCGGTCGGCCGGGTCGGCGTACTCGGCCGCGCACCGGGGGCACAGGGTGAACCCGGCCATGGACGTGCGCTCCCGGTCGTACGGCACCGACCGGATGATCGTGTACCGGGGCCCGCAGTCGGTGCAGTTGACGAACGGGTAGCCGTGGCGGCGGTCCGCCGGGTCGAACAGCTCGGCGAGGCACGCGGGGCAGGTGGCGATGTCCGGGGGGATGATCGCAGCGGCCGCCGGGTCGACCCGGCTGGCGCGGATCCGGAACCCGGCCGCGCCGGGGTCGGGGGGCAGGGGGGCCGCGTCCACCGACAGGATCGCGGCAACCGGCGGGGCATCGGCTGCCAGCCGGCGGGCGAACGCGTCCACGGCCCCCGGACCGCCCTGGACCTCGATCTCGACCCCCCGGGTGGTGTTGGTCACGTGGCCGGCCAGGCCCAGCTGCCCGGCCAGCCGGGCCACGAACGGCCGGAACCCCACCCCCTGGACCACGCCCTGCACCAGGAAGCGCGCGCGCACGAGACCCTCCGGGCTCATCCGGGCCCGTCCCCGGCCGGGCGCAAAGAAAAAGCCGGGGCGCGGGCCCCGGCTCTTTCGTTCCGTACGGAAGCGGTGCGGCTCAGGCCTCGTCCTCGGGGACGGGTGCGTCCACCGGGCAGACCTCGGCGCAGGTGCCGCAGTCCACGCACGCGTCCGGGTCGATCACGTACTTGTCGTCGCCCTCGGTGATGCACTCCACCGGGCACTCGTCCACGCAGTCGCCGCACTTCTCGCAGTTGTCCTTGATCACGTAGGCCATGGCGTTCTCCTCCATTACGGAAGTTCTGGGCAGGGGGCCCGAGTACGGCGCGCAGCATCGCGCAGGTGGATCGGGGATGTCAAGCCCCATTTTCCGGGTGTTGCTGGGCGTCCACCCGCTTTTTGCGCTGGTCGTGCTGGAGCATCTCCTCGGTGCGCGCCCGGGCCAGCGCCTCGCGCTCGGCCACGGCCTTGGCGTCCTCCAGATACCCCTGGAACGCGCGGGTGGCGTTCTGGAACAGGTCCTCGTCCCGGGCCTGCACCGTGTACAGGCGGTTGGTGTCGAACAACTGGTCCTCGCCCGGGTACTCCGAGTACAGGTTCTTGAACAACTCGGCCACCTCGGGCTGGTCCTCGGGCACGTGCTCCAGGAGCTGCCGGAGCTGCTCGCGCCGGTTCTTGCGCTGCTCGCTCACCTCCAGGGCGGCCACCGCGTCGGGCCCCACGCAGGTGGCGGCCGACGGGCACCACTTGGCGCACCCCAGGTCCATGCGTTCGTTGAACACGATCTCGCCGCACTTGCACCGGTGGCGGACCTCGTCCTTGAAGAACTCGACCTGGGCGTGGCACTTGGGGCACTCCACGTCGAAGATCGCGTCGAACCCCCACTGCTGGCTGTCCTGTCCGGGGCACTTGGCCATGGGAAACCTCCCTTCCGGGAATAGCAGGCTGCTGAAAAAGCAGCCTGCTTGCGCCCCACGGAGGGGGCGCCAGATCACGAGGTTTGAAAAACCGAGTGATTTGTAAGGCCTCGACGGGGCCGTCCCCGAGAGGCCGAAGCTGAAAAACCCACGGACGGGGTTTTTCAGCATCCTGCTAATAGCTGACCGATGACGTCAGTATAACGCGCCCGGGCCCGGCTGTCCTTTGACCGGGATCAACGGCCGCCCGATTCCTGGCCGCCCTCGACCACCTCGGCCAGGGCGTCGGGGTCGAGCACCTTGACGAACGAGCCCC
>JAJRUI010000125.1 GCA_024277875.1 Deferrisomatales bacterium | reverse complement strand
CTGGTGGACCTGGGTGGCGAGTGCTACGAGAGTTCCGGCATCGCCGAGTTGCTGGCCGGGGTGTACCAGCAGGAGAACCCCGACCTGGTGATCTGCGGCAAGCAGTCGGTGGACACCGACAACAACCAGGCCGCCCAGATGATGGCGGCCCGGCTCGGCCTGCCCCAGGCGTGCTTCGCGTACAAGGTGGAGCTCGGCGACGGCAAGGCTACGGTGCAGCGGGAGATCGACGGCGGCCTCGAGGTCAAGGAGGTGTCCCTGCCCGCGGTGATCACCGCCGACCTGCGGCTCAATCAGCCCCGGTACGCGAGCCTGCCGGCCATCATGAAGGCCAAGAAGAAAGAGGTGAAGAAGGTCACCCCGGCGGACCTGGGCGTGGAGCCCAAGAACCGCACCCGCGTGCTCGGCCTGTCCGAGCCGCCGGCGCGCAAGGCCGGGCAGATCGTCTCGAGCGTCGACGAACTGGTCGACAAACTCGTCAACGAGGCCAAGGCCCTCTAGGGCCGGGGAGGTAGCCGATATGTCGATTCTGATCATCGCCGAACTGCGGGACGGGGAGCTGCGCAACGCCACCCTGCCCGCGATCACCGCCGGGAAGCAGCTGGCCGAACTGGCCGGCACCGACTGCGACGTGCTCGCCCTGGGCAAAGGTGCCCAGGGCGTGGCCGACCAGCTCAAGGGCCTGGGGGCGGCCAACGTGCTGTGGAGCGAGGCCGACGCCGTGGCCGACTACACGGCCGAGGGGTACGCCCAGGCCGTCGCCGGCCTGGTGGGGGACAAGGGGTACACCGCGGTGCTCACCCCGGCCACCACCACGGGCAAGGACTTCATGCCCCGGCTGGCAGGCCTGCTGGATGCGGGCATGGTGAGCGACGTCATCGGGTTCGAAAAGGGCGACGACGGCATCGTGTACATCCGGCCGATGTACGCGGGCAACGCCCTGGCCCGGGTGGTGGTGGACACCCCGGTGCACGTGCTCACCGTGCGGGAGACCGCGTTCGACGCGGCTGAGGCCGGCGGTGGAGCGTCTGCGGTGGCCGAGGCGGCCGTGGCCGTGGACCCCGCGTCCCTGAACGCGAAGTTCGTGGAGTACCAGCTCACCGCCAGCGAGCGGCCCGAGTTGACCGAGGCCAAGGTCGTGGTGTCGGTGGGCCGGGGGGTCAAGGACGCCGAAGGCCTCAAGGTGGTCGAGGAACTGGTGGACCTGCTGGGCGCCGCCATGGGCGCCAGCCGGGCGGTGGTGGACGAGGGCATGGTGCCCAACGATCTCCAGGTCGGCCAGACCGGCAAGATCGTGGCGCCGGACCTCTACATCGCGTGCGGGATCAGCGGCGCGATCCAGCACGTGGCCGGCATGAAGGACGCCAAGGTGATCGTGGCCATCAACAAGGACGAGGAGGCCCCGATCTTCGAGGTGGCCGACTACGGCCTGGTGGACGACCTGTTCAAGGCCGTTCCCAAGCTCATCGAGAAGGTCAAGGCGGTCCGCGCCTGAGCCGCACCGCAGCGGGCCGGCGTCCCCCGGTGCGGGGGCGCCGGCCCGGCGGCGGTTCGGGGGGGACGGGCGACGGCGAAGCAGCGTAAGCGAACCGGGAAAGGACGAACATGGTCAACGCACTGGACTTCGGCCTGGTCCTGCTGGCCCTGGGCGTGCTCGTCGGAGGCACCGCGTGGAAGCTCCGGCGGGCGTCCCTGGGCACTGCGGAGGACCGTTTCGGGGACCTGCGCCAACGGCTCGGCGGCCTGTTCGACGCCGTCCTCCGCCACCACCGCATCCTCGCTCAGCGCCCGGAGGGTCTCCACCACCTGTTCGTGTTCGTCGCGTTCGCCGTGCCGGTGGTCGTGATCCTGGCGGTGCAGGTGGCGTTCTCTGTGCCGGCGGTGCTCGCCGGGTTCCTGGCCCTGGCCCTGGACGTGATCGGCTGCCTCGGCCTGTACGGCACGTGGCGGCTGTACCGCCGCCGGTACCGGGAAAAACCCGACCGGCTCGATGAACGCCCCGAGGACCGGTGGGCCTTGCTGCTGCTGTTCGCCCTGTTCGGCACCGGCCTGCTGACCGAGGCGGCCCGGGTGTCCATGACCGGCGGGCTGCAGAACCTGTGGAACCCGGTGGGTTACGCGCTCTCCGTGCCCCTGCAAGTGCTGCCCGAAGGGGGCCGCCTGCTGCTCGTGAAGTTCCTGTGGCGCCTCCACCTCGTGCTCGTGCTGTTGACGGTGGCCACCCTGCCGTTCGGCAAGCTCGGCCACGTGGTGTTCGGCACCCTCAACGTGTTGTTCCGGAACCTGGGGCCCAAGGGCGCGTTCCGGCCGGTGGACATCGAGAACAGCGAGTACTACGGCGTGGGCCAGGCCGAGCACTTCACCTGGAAGCAACTGCTCGACTTGGAGGCGTGCGTGCGGTGCGGCCGGTGCCAGGCCAACTGCCCCGCCTACAACACCGGCAAGACCCTCAACCCCAAGAAGGTGATCCAGGACCTCCGAACCCACTGGAACGCCAAGGCACCCCTGGTGGCCCGGGGCCAGGCCGACGCCTGGGAAGACCCCCTGATCGACGGCGCCGGCGTCACCCAGGAGGACCTGTGGGCGTGCACCACCTGCCGCCACTGCATGGAGTCGTGCCCGATGCACATCGAGCACGTGGACAAGATCGTGGACATGCGGCGGTACCTGGTGCTGATGGAAGGCCAGATGCCCCAGGAACTGGTGACCCTCAACCGCAACCTGGAGAACAACTTCAACCCGTGGGGCGTGGGCTGGTCGGACCGCAACGACTGGATGGCCCGCCGCGGGGTGTCGCCCCGGGTGCTCCCCGACGAGGAGTCGCCGGAGTTCGAGGTGCTGCTGTGGGTCGGGTGCGCCGGCGCGTACGACGACCGGTACCAGCGGGTGGTGGCCACGGTGTGCCGGCTGCTCGACCGGGCCGGGGTGTCCTACGGCGTTCTCGGCACCCAGGAAAAGTGCTGCGGCGACCCGGCCCGGGCGAGCGGCAACGAGTACCTGTACCAGTCCCTGGTGGCCGAGAACATCGGGGTCCTGGACGGCCTGGGCGTCAAGAAGATCGTCACCTCCTGTCCCCACTGCCTCAAGACCCTGGACAAGGAGTATCCCCAGTTCGGCGGCAACTACGAGGTGGTGCACCACAGCGCGTTTCTCCTGGAGTTGCTCGCCCAGGGCCGCCTGAAACCGGTCAAGGGGTGGGATGCCCGAGTCACCCTCCACGACTCGTGCTACCTGTCCCGGTACGCCGGGCTGGTGGACGAGCCCCGGGCCGTGCTCCGGGCGGTGGACGGGATCGAACTGGTCGAGATGGACCGCCGCGGCACCGAGAACTTCTGCTGCGGCGCCGGCGGTGGCCGGATGTGGATGGAAGAAGAGGGCACCCGCATCAACAACACCCGGGCCGAGGAGGCCCTGGGCACCGGCGCCGGCGTGATCGGTTCGGCCTGTCCGTTCTGCCTCACCATGCTCGACGACGGCGTCAAGGCCCACAAACGCGAGGAGGAGGTGTCCGTGCTCGACATCGCCGAGATCCTCGAGAAGGCCACGGTCTGATGGCGCGGGAGGAAACGCCATGAAGCGGTTCGTCGCGGCTCTCGCGTTCCTGGCCCTGGCCCCGGCGGCAGGGAGCGGCAGTGTGCAGGGGACCACCGGGTTCCAGCCCCCGGCCGAGCGCATCGAGAAGCCTTACACCAACGACAAGTGCCTGAAGAACTGTCACGGCCTGCCCGGATTCGGCGCCGGGGGCGAGGACGGCCGACTCCGGGACCTGCACGTGGACGCCACGGGATACGTGATGTCGATCCACGGCCAGAAAGGCGTGGCGTGCATCGACTGCCACGAGGGTGCCGACCCCAACGAACACCCCCGTGCCGGGTACCCGGACGTGGACTGCCGGGCGTGCCACGCCAAGACGCCCCCGGAGGGGGTGTTCCCGGCGGGCGCCGTGGAGCGGCTCCAGGCCAAGGGGATCAAGCCCCCGCCCGAGAAGAGCCTGAAGGGGGACGACTGGGGGGGGACGAAGCACGCCAAGGCGTGGGCCCGGGGGGACCGGGACGCGCCTTTCTGCCCCCAGTGCCACACGGCCCACGAGATCCGGCCTGCGGCCGATCCCGCGTCCACGGTGAACCGGGCCAACCTGCCGGACACCTGCGGCGCGTGCCACCGGGACCAGGTGCGCGACCTGGGGCCCGGCGGGTACCTCGCCCGGTTCCGGCTGGCCGGACACGGCAAGGGCGACCTGTCCAACCGCTACGACGTGACCGAGTGCGTGTCGTGCCACCAGGGCGAGGCGGCCCACGGCGAGACCACGGTGACCGGCCAGGCGTGCCCCCGGTGTCACCGGGTGCCGGAAGAGCGAGGCGGGCCCACCTACGTGAGCCTCCACGTCAAGCCCGGGTCCGCGGACCAGCCCGCGGCCCGCGCGCTGCGCTGGGCCTACGCCGCGGTGTTCTGGGGCGGCGTGGGGGTCGCAGTGCTGGTGGTGGTGCTGATCGGGTTCACCACCCTGTACACCAAACAGGACGACTGACCGGCGGGGCGCCGCGCGAGGAAGGGACCCCATGTCCGAGAGCCGCTACGGATTTCTTATCGATCTGCGCAAGTGCATCGGTTGCCGCACCTGCCAGGTGGCCTGCAAGGCCGAGAACGACGTTCCCCTGGGGGTTTACCGCACCTGGGTCAAGGAGGTGGAGAAGGGCGTCTATCCCAAGTCCCGGCGCCACTTCATCCCGATCCTCTGCAACCAGTGCGCAGAGCCCGCGTGCACAACGGTGTGCCCGGTGCGGGCCACTTACAGCCTGCCCAACGGGATCGTGTACATCGATCCGCACCGGTGCATCGGGTGTCGGTACTGCATGGCGGCGTGCCCGTACTCGGTGCGCTACATCCACCCCAAACGCCACGTGGCCGAGAAGTGCGACTGGTGCTGGCCGCGGGT
>JAJRUI010000124.1 GCA_024277875.1 Deferrisomatales bacterium | reverse complement strand
GCCCGGCCCGGACGGCGGCACGCCCAGGGAGACCGCCCTGCGCGCGATCCGCGAGACCCGGACCACGGGGCAGCCGTGCGCGACCACGGACCTGCGGGGCATCAGCCTCCTGGAAGAGGACCTGGCGGGCGTGAACCTGGCCGGGTGTAGCCTGGCCGGGGCCGACCTGAGCGGGGCTGACCTGACCGGTGCCGACCTGTCCCGTGCCGACCTGACGGGCGCGGTGTTGTTCCGGACACGGATGGACGGGTGCGAACTGCTCGGCGCCACGCTGTCGGGGGCGAACATGAGCGAGTGCCGCGCCGAGCGGGCCTCGTTCGGGCATGCGACCCTCCGGGACACCAACCTGTTCCACGCCCACCTCCGGAAGGCGACCCTGACGAGCGCCGACCTGTCGGACGCAGACCTCCGGGGAGCCGACCTCCGGGGCACCCGGATTCGCGAGGCGGACCTGCGCGGCGCGCACCTGACCCGGGCCCGGCTGCAAGGGGCCGATCTCGGGAAGAGCCGGGTGGCCGGCGCCACGTTCCAGAACGCGGATCTTCGGGCCACCCGCCTGCGGGCCCTGGACGGGTTCAAGAAGGCGTCCTGGATCGGGGCGAACATCCAGCACGTGGACTTCACCGGGGCGTACCTGCTGCGGCGGCACATCCTGGACGAGAACTACCTGTTCGAGTTCCGCAGCCAGAACCGGTGGACCGGGTTTCTGTACACCCTGTGGTGGCTCACCTCGAACTGCGGCCGAAACCTGGTGCCGTGGTTCCTGTGGAACACCGCCGTGGGGATCCTGTTCGGCGCTCTCTACACCACGGTCTCACTGGATTACGGCACCCATCCCACGGCGCTGTCCCCGTTCTACTTCAGCTTCGTCACCCTGACCACCCTGGGCTACGGCGACGTCGTACCAGCCTCGGCACCGGCCCAGGTATTGGCCACGATCGAGGTCCTGCTGGGATACCTCGGGCTCGGCGGCCTGCTGAGCATCCTCGCGAACAAGATGGCCCGCAGGGCCGACTGAGTCCCCAAGGAGTCCGATCGTGTTCAAACTGTTCGGCGGCCGAGACCGAAAGAAAGACATCCGGAAGGCCCTGGGGGGCTACGAGTTGCCGTCGTTTCCCGGAGTGGCCATGCAGGCCCTAGAGCGGATCCGGGACGACCGGGCGTCGGTCGCGTCGGTGGAGGAAGCCCTGTCCAAGGACCCGGGGCTGTCGGTTCGGATACTCGCCACGGTGAACTCGGCCGCGTTCTCGCCGCGCAAGCGGGTCGAGAACCTGTCCCAGGCGATCGTGCTGCTGGGCATGTCCAACCTCGAGACCCTGGTGCTGTCGGTGGCGATCGGGGCCGTGCTGCCCAGGGTCGCGTGCGACGGGTTCGACCCGGCCCGGTTCTGGCTCACCGCCGCCCGCCGGGCGGCCACGGCCCAGGCACTGGCCCAGCTGTTGCATCCGGCCTCCCGGTCCGAGAGCTTCACGGCGGCCCTGCTCCAGGACATGGCCGTTCCGCTGCTGGCCGCCAGCCAGCCGAAAACCTACGGGCCGGTGCTCGCCCGGTGGCACGCGGGGGAGGGACCGCTGCACGTGCTGGAACGAGAGGTGATGAAGTTCGACCACGCCGAGGTGGCCACCTGGCTGTGCGAGGAGTGGCAACTCCCGGACGGGCTGGGCCGGGCCATCGGGGGCCACCACGCGCCCGTGGGCACGGTGGACGGATGCCCGCCGGCCGTGGCCCTGGTGTCCCACCTGCGGGAGACCGTGGACCGGAGCGGAGTGGACGAACTGGTGGCCGAGGCCCACCACCGGTTCGGGCTGCCCGAAGACGTGGTCACGAATCTCGTGCACGTGAGCTTCGAGGACGCCGAGGAACTGGCCGACCTGTTCCGCTGAGCCGGGCGACCCCGGCGTCCTGACGAGCAAAGGGCCGCCCGTGGGCGGCCCTTTGCTCGAGAAGGAGGAGGAAGAAGAGAGGAGGTGGAGGCAGATCACCTTCTCTGTTCAGATCCCTCTTCGACCGGTTCGGCGGAAGGCTTTAGGAGTTTGTGCCACTTCGTCGCATTTTTTTCGGGGCCGCGCCCGCCGGGTCCCACGCGACCTGGTCGGCGTCGAACACCGGCCCCTCCTTGCACACCCGGAGATAGCCCCCCCGGGCCCGGGGGACCACGCACCCCAGGCACGCGCCCACCCCGCACGCCATGGACGCTTCCATGGACACCTGGCACCTTGCCGCCCGGCCCTGGCACAGGGCGGAAACAGCGGCGAGCATGGCCGGCGGCCCGCACGCGTACACCGCCGGCGCCTCCCCCCCCCGGGCCAGCTCGGGTTGCAGGAGCCGGGTGACCCGGCCGGCCTCCCCGGTCGAGCCGTCCTCTGTGACCAGCCGGTACGGCACGGCCAGGCACCGGAAATCGTCGTGGCACAACAGGTCCCGGTCGGTGCGCCCCCCCAGCAGCAGGGTGGGCCGGAGCCCACGGTCCAGGAGCGCTTCGGCCAGGAACAGCAGGGGCGCAACCCCCACCCCGCCGCCCACCAGGACGGGGCGCTCGCCCACGAGGTCGAACCCCCGCCCCAGGGGGGCGAGCACGTCCAGCCGGTCGCCCACCCGGGCCCGGGCCAGGCGCCGGGTCCCGTCGCCGACCACCCGGAACAGGAGTTCGAACTCGCCGGACCGGTCCACCCGGTGCAGGCTGAACGGGCGGCGCAACAGGGGCTCGAGTCCGTCGCCGACCCGGACCATGGCGAACTGCCCGGGTGCTGCGGAGAACGGCTCGGCTGGACGCAGCCGGAGCCGGTAGTACTCGCCCCCCAGAGCCTCCCGGCTCACCACCCACGCGCGTTCGTCGTTCATCGCTTCTCCGGTGGTCGTGCCCCGGGGGCCGGCTTCGGCCCGGCGGCGGACAACGTTTCGAGGCGCTCCCCCACCCACGCTGCCGCGGCCTGGTCGAGCCCGGCGTCCAGGGCCGAGCGGTACGCGGCAACAGCGCCGTCCAGATCGCCGGCCTCCTCGGCCAACACCCCCAACTGGGCCCGGGCCGGCCCCTGGAACCGGCCAGGGGCTCCGGCCAGCCGCTGGAACAGCACCCGGGCCCGTTCGGTTTCGCCCGACCGGCGCAGGGCCTCGGCCTCCCGGTACAGGGCCCCGCCGGTCGGATCCCCTTCCCGGGCGCGCTCCGACCAGCGGAGCACCCCTTTCCAGTCTCCGGCCTGGAACGCGAGGCGTTGCAACTCGGCCGCTGCCCACGCCGGGTCGGGCCCGCCCCCTGGCAGGGCGGCCAGCGCCCGGAGCGCGGCCTCGTACGCGGCCCGGTCCGGGCCCTGCTCCAGGTACACGGCCCGCCGCTTCAGGAACTCGGCGGCGGACCGCCCGGGCGGCGGGTGCTCGGCCAGCCACCCGCTCAACCGGGCCGCCCGGGGCCGGTCTCCCGCCGCGTCCGCCGCAGCCAGGGCGAGCAGGTGGGCGGCTCCGCCGGGATCGTCCGCGCCCAGCAACGGGGCCAGGCGGCGAAGGGCATCCGCCGGTCGTCCCCGCTGGAGCAGCAGCCGGGCCGTGTCCAGCCGGGCCGCGCGCCATCCCGGCGCGCCGTCGGGCACCGCGTCCCAGTGGGCCACAGCCTCGCCGACCCGGCCGGCCGCCGCCGCGGTCTCGGCCAGCACCCGGCGGACCCGGGCCCGCACCGCCGGTTCCAGGTCGGCCTGTCGGGGCAGCAGGGACGCGGCGTGGCGGGCCGCCCGATCGTGATCCCCGGCGTCCACGGCCAGGGCGAACGCCGTCTTCTCCAGCTCGAACCGGTCGCCCGGCCCGGCCCCGGCCAGCACGGCCTCCACGTACCCGAGGGCGCGACCGGGGTTTCCCTCCCGCGCCTCCAGGTCGGCCAGGGCGAGACGGGCGTCGCCTGCCCACGTCGCGGCCGGAGCCGCCGTCACGACCGCCTCCAGGTGCTCCCGGGCTGCGGCCAGGTTCCCGGCCCGCAGCAGCGCCGCACCGGCCCCGTACCGGGCCCGGGCCCGCAGCTCCGGATCCGTGGCGAACCCGGCCAGGTCCTCCCAGAACCGGGCCTCTGCCCCGAGATCCCCGGCCCGGCGGGCAACCGTAGCCCCGGCCAGGGCCACGGCTTCCCGCACCGCCGGAGCCGCCCGGACCGCTGGATCCCCCAGGGCAGCGGAGGCGACCTCGACGGCGGTCTCGGGGGGAGCGCCGTCCGCCGCGGCCCTCACCCGCAGGTCCCACGCCTCGGCCCGGCGCCCGTCGGCCGGGAACGCCTCCAGGAACTCGGCCGCCCGATCCGCCGCGGACCGGGCGTCCCCCTGGTCGAGGGCGAGCTGGGCCGCCAGGAAAAGGGCGTCGGCCCGCTGCTCTCCGCCGGGCCCGGACAGGTACGCGTCCAGCACCTCACGGGCGCGGCCCGGCTCCCCTGCACGGGCCAGCACCCAACCCAACCGGTACCGGGCCTCGGCCGCCGCCCCCCCCGTGGCCACGAGCCGTTCCAGGGCCCACACCGCGCCGGTCCAGTTCTCCCGGGCGATCTCGGCCCGGGCCAGGAGATCCAGGAGTCCCTCTGCCCGTGAGTCGTCCGGAACCGCCTCCAGGTACGCCCTGAGTTCCTTGGCCGCCAGGTCGTAGAACCCGTCCCGGTACGCGCCCAACCCGACGACCAGCCGGTCCCGGGCGTTGGCAGCAGCGGCCTGCAGACAAGGGACCGGGCCGGCGGCCAGGAGCACGACCCACAGCGCGGCGATGCAAAAGGGGTTTCGCGGTTTCAAGGGGGTCCCGGGATGCGAGGAGAACGGTCGCCCCCAGGATAACAGCCCGGCCCGCAGTCGCGCCACAGGTCGGCGCCCGCCGCGGGCCGGGTGGAGGAGGCCGGGGCTGCGCTGCCCCGGTTCAGGTTTGGAACTGGGCCGTCAGGTTCCGGAGCTGGTCGGCCTTTTCTGCCACGGTGCCGGCCGTGTCGGCGACCTCGGTGCTGGCTTCCATGGTCTGCCCCACGCCCTTGGCGATCTCTTCCATGTTGGTGGCCATCTCCCGGATCGTGGCCGAAAGCTGCTCGGTGGCCGCGGCGATCTGTTCGGTCTGGCCCGCGGCGTTCGCCACCTGGTCCTCGATCTCCCGGATCGACGCGCCGGCCCGCTCGCCCAGCTCCTTGCCCCGGTCCACGGTCTCCATGCCCTCGTCGATGGCGCCCACGGCCCGGCGGCTCTCCTGCTGGATCCGGCTGATGGTTCCGGCGATCTCCTGGGTCGCCTTCATCGTCTTCTCGGCGAGCTTGCGCACCTCGTCGGCCACCACGGCGAACCCCCGGCCGTGCTCCCCGGCCCTGGCTGCCTCGATCGCCGCGTTCAGCGCGAGCAGGTTCGTCTGGTCGGCGATGTCCTCGATCAGCTGCACCACGGTGCCGATCTTCTCGGTCTCGCCCCCCAGCACGCGCACCGTGGACGCGGCGTGCTCCACGACCCGGGCGATCCCGTTCATCGCGTCCACCGCCTCGGCGATGACGGTTCCGCCGTCGGTGGCGCACTGGCGCGCCGCGTCCGTGGCGTCGTTCACCTCCCGGGCGTTGCGGGCCACGTCCTGGACCGTGGCGTTCATCTGCTGGGCCCCGGCAGCCACCCCCTGGGACTGGTTCGTGATCCCCTCGTTGCTCGCGGCGATGTGGGCCGTGGTGGCGGACAGTTCCTCGGACACCGACGCCAGTTCCTGGCTGGCGTCGTCGGCCTGGGACACCAGGTCCCTCAAGGTCTCGATCGTGGCGTTCGCCGACCGGGCGAGATCTGCGATCTCGTCCTCGCCGTGGACGTCCAGGCGCACGGTCACATCCTTGCCAGCCACGACCCGCAGCTTCTCGGCAACGGACCGGATCGGTGTCGCGACCCTGGCCAGGAGGGTCCACCACACGAGCCCCACCGCGGCCAGGATCACCACCGTGACCACGGCCAGGCCGGTGAGGAACCGGGCCACCTTGGTCTTGCCGAACGCCTCGGCCGCGAACACGGCCTTGTTGGTGAGCCCGAAAAACACCTCGCTGTCTTTCAGCACCTGGTCGTGCAGCCCGGCATCGGCCCGCGCGGACACGAGCAACGCCCTCAGGTCCTTCCACGCCCCGGCCACGGCCTGCATCTCGGACCGGAACGCCGGGTCCGAAGCGGCAGTCAGGTCCAACTCTTCGTCTCCGCCCAGGAGCCCGTTCACGATCCGGTCGATCTTGGCCATCAGCGCGTCGGCCGGCTGGCCGGCCAGCTCGAGTTTCACCAGGCGCTGGGTGGCGCCCCGGACGATGCCAGCGTGGTTCACCACCCGTCCGTCGTAGGTCATCCCCCGGATCTGGTAATACGCGCCCCCGGCCCCCACCAGGACGGCCAGGACGATCACTCCCATCAACAGACTCATGCGGGTCGAGATGCTCACGGCGACACAACCTCCCTCAAGCAGGAAAGGGTCCTCGGTCAGGGTCGGGAACCCGAACCTCCCGAACCGCATTCCCTATCGGCGCGACAGCCGAGCACCTTTACAACCCCTTGTCCACGAACGGCAGCGGGGCCGCCCCGCCAGGGACGGCCCCGTTCGGGCCTGCCGGTGGGCCCCGCTCAGACGTAGTACTCCTGGAGGGGCTGGACCCCGAGATCCGACCGCCGCAGGCTCCGGATCGCCGACACCGCGGCCCGGGCGCCGGCCAGGGTGGTGAAGTAGGGCACGTTGTACTCCAGCGCGGCCCGCCGGATGTGGTACGAGGTCTCGATGGCCCGGGCGCCCTGGACCGTGTTGATCAGGAGTTGGGCGTCCCCGTTGACGATCACGTCCACCACGTTGGGGCGGCCCTCCTGGACCTTCTTGACCACCTCGGCCGGGATACCCTGGTCTTCCAGGAACGCGGCCGTTCCCCGGGTGGCCACCACGGTGAACCCGTCGTCCACGAGCCGGCGGGCGATCTGGGCCGCGGCGGGCTTGTCCGCGTCCTTGACCGACACGAACACCCGGCCCGAGGTCGGCAACCGGTTGCCGGCCGCGATCTGGGCCTTGGCAAACGCCTTGCCGAACTCGGTGTCGATGCCCATCACCTCGCCGGTGCTCTTCATCTCGGGGGACAGGATCGTGTCCACGCCGGGGAACTTGACGAACGGGAACACGGCCTCCTTGACGCTCACGTGGGCCGGCACGACCTCCCGGGTGAGCCCCAGTTCGTCCAGGGTCTTGCCGGCCATCACCCGCGCCGCGATCTTGGCCAGGGGGACCCCGGTGGCCTTGGACACGAACGGCACCGTGCGGCTCGCCCGGGGGTTCACCTCGAGCACGTAGATCGTGCCGTCCTGCACCGCGAACTGGATGTTCATCAGGCCCTTCACCCGGAGGCCCAAGGCCAGGGCCTCGGTCTGCCGCCGGATCTCGTCCACCACCTCCGGGCCCAGGCTGTACGGCGGCAGGGAGCACGCCGAGTCCCCCGAGTGGACCCCGGCCTCTTCGATGTGCTCCATGATCCCGCCGATCACCACCCGGGCGCCGTCCGACACGGCGTCCACGTCCACTTCGATCGCGTCGCTCAGGAACTTGTCGATCAGCACCGGGCGCTCGGGGCTCGCCTCCACCGCCTCGGCCATGTAGGTGCGCAGGCTGCGGTCGTCGTATACGATCTCCATGGCGCGCCCCCCCAGCACGTAGGACGGCCGCACCACCACCGGGTAGCCGATCGCCCGGGCCTGGGCCTCGGCCTCGGCCGGGCTGCGGGCGATCCCGTTGTCGGGCTGGCGCAGCCCCAGGTCTGCCAGGAGCCGCTGGAACCGCTCCCGGTCCTCGGCCAGGTCGATCGAGTCGGGGCTGGTGCCGATGATCGGCACGTCTTCGGCCTCGAGGGCCCGGGCGATGTTCAGGGGCGTCTGGCCGCCGAACTGGACGATCACCCCGTCGGGCCGTTCGGTGCGCACGATGCCGAGCACGTGTTCCACGGTGAGGGGCTCGAAGTACAGCCGGTCCGAGGTGTCGTAGTCGGTGGACACGGTCTCGGGGTTGCAGTTGACCATGATCGTCTCGTGGCCGTCCTCGGCCAAGCCCATCACCCCGTGGACGCAGCAGTAGTCGAACTCGATCCCCTGGCCGATCCGGTTCGGGCCGCCTCCCAGGATCATGATCTTCTTCCGGCCCGTGGGCCCGGCCTCGCACTCGGACTCGTAGGTGGAGTACAGGTACGGGGTGTGGGCCTCGAACTCGGCGCCACAGGTGTCCACCCGCTTGTACACGGCGTGGACGCCGTCGCCCTCGCGCCACCCGCGCACCGCGGCTTCGTCCGCACCCAGGAGCTGGGCCAGCCGACGGTCGCTGAACCCCCACTCCTTGGCCTCCCGAAGCACCTCGGCCGGGGGCCGGCCCGGCCCGGCCGGCGGCGCAAAGGTGGCCAACTCCGCCTCGAACTCCACGATCTGCCGGATGTTCTCCAGGAACCACGGGTCGATCGCGGACAGTTCGTGGATCTCGCCGGTGGACAGCCCGTGCCGGTACGCGTCGGCCACGTACCAGATCCGTTCCCAGTTGGGCACCCGGAGCCTGTCCGCGATCCGTTCGCCCGCCTCGACCGTGTCCAGGCCGGACAGATCGGGCCGGGGCTCCAGGCCGCACACCCCCCGCTCCAGGCTGGAGATCGCCTTCTGGAGGCTCTCCTTGAACGTGCGGCCGATGCTCATCACCTCGCCCACGCTCTTCATCTGGGTGGTGAGGGTGGCGTCGGCCTTGGGGAACTTCTCGAACGCGAACCGGGGCACCTTGGTGACCACATAGTCGATGGTGGGCTCGAACGAAGCCGGGGTCTCCCGGGTGATGTCGTTGGGGATCTCGTCCAGGGTGTAGCCCACGGCGAGCTTGGCCGCGATCTTGGCGATCGGGAACCCGGTGGCCTTGGACGCCAGGGCCGAGGACCGGCTCACCCGGGGGTTCATCTCGATCACCACCATCCGGCCGGTCGCGGGATCCACCCCGAACTGGATGTTGGACCCGCCGGTATCCACCCCGATCTCCCGGATCACCGCGATGGCCGCGTCCCGCATCACCTGGTACTCCTTGTCGGTGAGGGTCTGGGCCGGGGCCACGGTGATCGAGTCGCCCGTGTGGACACCCATGGGATCGAGGTTCTCGATCGAGCAGATGATCACCACGTTGTCCGCCAGGTCGCGCATCACCTCGAGCTCGTACTCCTTCCACCCGAGCACCGACTCCTCCACCAGGACCTCGGTGACCGGGCTCTGCTCGAGCCCCCACTGGACGTAGCGCTCGTACTCCTCCCGGTTGTACGCCACGGCCGCGCCCGCACCGCCCAGGGTAAACGAGGGGCGGATGATCGCCGGGAACCCCACCTCGTCCACGACGTGCAGGGCCTCGGCCAGGTTGTGGGCGTACCCGGACCGGGGCAGGTCCAGGCCGATCCGCTGCATCGCCTCCTTGAACTCGGCCCGGTCTTCGGCCTTCTGGATCGCCGGCAGCTTGGCGCCGATCAGCTCGACCCCGTACCGGTCCAGGATGCCCATCTTGGCCGCGTCCACCGCGGTGTTGAGGGCGGTCTGGCCCCCGAGGGTGGGCAGCAGGGCCTGGGGCCGCTCCTTGGCGATGATCTTCTCCAGGGCCTCCACGGTCACCGGCTCCACGTAGGTGCGGTGGGCCAACTCGGGGTCGGTCATGATCGTGGCCGGATTCGAGTTCAGGAGCACCACGGTGTAGCCCTCCTCCCGGAGGGCCTTGCAGGCCTGGCTGCCCGAGTAGTCGAACTCGCACGCCTGGCCGATCACGATCGGACCGGCGCCGATGATCAGGATCTTCTCGATGTCGGTGCGTTTGGGCATGTTGGGTTCCAGTGTGGTCGGTGATCGGTGACCGGTGATCGGTGGCCGGAAACGCGTAACCTCGAACGTCGAACCTCGAACCCGCCCCTACGCCCCTTCCATCATCTCAACGAAGCGGCGGAAGAGGTGGGCGGCGTCGTGGGGGCCGGGGCTGGCCTCGGGGTGGTACTGGACGCTGAACAGCGGCACGTCCCGGTGGCGCAGGCCCTCGACCGTGCGGTCGTTGAGGTTCAGGTGGGTCACTTCCAGGGCGTCTGCGTGGTCCGAGCGCTCCAGGCTGTCCATGTCCACCACGAAGTTGTGGTTCTGGCTGGTGATCTCGACCCGGCCGGTGGCGAGGTCCTTCACCGGCTGGTTGCCGCCGTGGTGGCCAAACTTGAGCTTGGTGGTGGTGCCCCCCAGGGCCAGGCCGAGGATCTGGTTGCCCAGGCAGATCCCGAACAGCGGTTTCTTCCCGATCAGGCGGCGCACCGCCTCGGCCGCGTACGGCACGCCCTGGGGGTCCCCCGGCCCGTTGGACAGGAACACCCCGTCCGGGTCGAGGGCGAGCACCTCCTCGGCCGTGGTGCTGGCCGGCACCACGGTCACGTCGCACCCGGCCGCGGTGAGTCCACGCAGGATGTTGTACTTGACCCCGAAGTCGTAGGCCACCACCTTGAACCGGCCGGGCTGGCGGGGCGTGCGGTACCCCTCCCCCACGGACCACTCGGCCTGCTCCCACCGGTACGCCTCCCGGCAGGAGACCTCCCGGACGAGATCCCGCCCCTCGATCCCGGGCGCGGCCCGGGCCCGGTCCACCAGGCGGTCGGGGTCCAGGTCCTCGGTCGAGATCGCGCCCATCATCGAGCCGTGCTCCCGCAGGCGCCAGGTGAGCGCCCGGGTGTCCACCCCCTGGATCCCCACGACGCCCTGGTCCGCCAGGAACGCGTGCAGGCTCCGGGTGGCCCGCCAGTTGGACGGGGTCTCCCACGCCTCCTTGACGATGAACCCTTCCACGTGGATCCGGTCGGACTCGTAGTCTTCTTCGTTCACGCCGGTGTTGCCGATCTCGGGGTAGGTCATGGCCACGAGCTGGCCGTTGTACGAGGGGTCGGACAGGACCTCCTGGTACCCGGTCATGCTCGTGTTGAACACCACCTCGCCCACGGTGTCGCCCTCGGCCCCGAAGGACCACCCGGGGAAGACCGTGCCGTCGGCAAGCGCCAGGAGCGCTCTCTTCATGCCAGGATCTCCGCTTCGTCGAGGTTCTCGGCCGCGATCCGGCCGTCCAGGTACACGGTTCGCCCCCCCACCAGGGTGCGCACGGCCCGGCCCCGGAGGGTCATTCCCGCGAACGGGCTGTTCCGGGACCGGGAAAGGAACACAGCCGGCTCCACGGTCCACACCGCGTCCGGGTCCACCAGGGTCACGTCGGCCGGGGCGCCGGGAGCCAGGGTCCCCCCCGGCAGGCCGAGCGCCCGGGCCGGCCCCGCGGTGAGAGCGGCGATCACCCGGTCCAGGGAGACCCCCGCCTCCTGCACGAGCTTCAGGGACAGGGCGAGGCTGGTCTCCAGGCCCACCACCCCGTTGGGCGCGGCCTCGAACTCCACCTCCTTCTCGTCCGGAGCGTGGGGCGCGTGATCGGTGGCGATCGCGTCCACGACCCCCCGCGCCACCCCCTTTTGGACCCCCTCCACGTCTGCGATCTCCCGCAGGGGCGGGTTCATCTTGGCGTCGGTGTCGAACCCCCGCACCGCGTCCTCGGTGAGGGTGAAGTAGTGGGGCGCGGTCTCGCCGGTGACCGGCAGCCCCATCCGCTTGCCCCGCCGCAGGAGCTTCACGCTGCCCCGGGTCGACAGGTGCGCCAGGTGCAACCGGCCGCCGGTCCGGCGCAGCAGCAACAGGTCCCGGGCCACCATGGCCTCCTCTGCCTCGGACGGGATGCCGGGCAGCCCCAGGTACGCGGAGGCGAGCCCCTCGTTCATGCACCCGCCGGCCGCGAGGTCCAGGTCCTCGCAGTGGCTGATCACGGGCAGGCCGAACGCGCTCGCGTACTCCAGGGCCCGGCGCATCAGGAGCCCAGACGAGACCGGCTGCCCGTCGTCGGTCACGGCCACGCACCCGGCCTCGGCCAGCTCGCCGATCGGCGCCAGGTCCTCGCCCCGCAACCCTTTGGACACCGCGCCCACCGGGTACACCCGGGCCACTCCGGCCTCCCGGGCCCGTTCCAGGACGTACCGGGTCACCTCGGCGTCGTCGTTGACCGGCTCGGTGTTGGGCATGCACGCCACCGCGGTGAACCCGCCGGCCGCGGCCGCCCGGGTGCCGGACGCCACGTCCTCCTTGTACTCGTACCCGGGCTCCCGGAGGTGCACGTGGATGTCGATCAGGCCGGGGAGCACCCACAGGCCGGCCGCGTCGATCACGGGGGCCGTGCCCGGGTCGATCCGGGCCTCCACGGCCGCGACCCGGCCGGCCTCGATCGCCACGTCCCGGGGGCCGTCCACTCCGGCGGCAGGGTCGATCACCCGCCCGCCCCGGATCACGAGGTCCATTCGGCCCTCCCTCCAGCCAGCAGGAACACCACGGCCATGCGCACGGCCACCCCGTTCTCGACCTGGTCGAGGATCACCGACCGGTCGGAGTCGGCCAGGTCCGAGGTGATCTCCACCCCCCGGTTGATCGGCCCCGGGTGCATCACGATCGCCTCAGGCGCCGCGCGGTCGAGAACGGCCCGGTTCAGGCCGAAGAACCGGGCGTACTCGCGGTCCGACGGCAGGCAGGCCCGGCCCAGGCGCTCCTTCTGGATCCGCAGGGCCATCACCACGTCGGCACCGGCCACGGCCTCGGCCAGCCGCGTCGCGACCTCGACCCCCAGCCGCTCCACCTGGGGCGGCAGGAGCGTGGGTGGTCCGCACACGCGCACCCGGGCGCCCAGCTTGGTGAGGGCGTGGATGTTGGACCGGGCCACCCGGCTGTTGGCGATGTCCCCCACGATCGTCACGGTGAGCCCCTCGATCCGGCCCTTGGCCCGGCGGATCGTCAGCAGGTCGAGCAGGGCCTGGGTCGGGTGCTCGTGGCGGCCGTCGCCGGCGTTCACCACCGACGCTTCGACCCGCTCGGCCACGAACTCGGCAGAGCCGGCTGCGCCGTGGCGGATCACGATCACGTCCGGGTGCATGGCCTGGAGGTTACGCACCGTGTCCAGCAGGGTCTCTCCCTTGGACACCGAACTGCCCGAGGACGAGAAGTTGATCGTGTCGGCCGACAGGCGCTTCTCGGCGATCTCGAACGAGACCCGGGTGCGGGTGGACGGCTCGAAAAAGCAGTTCACCACGGTTCTTCCCCGCAGGGTCGGGACTTTCTTCACCTCCCGGCGGGACACTTCCAGAAAGCCCTCGGCCGCGTCCAGGATCCCGGTGATCTCCTCCGGGGCCAGGGGCTCCAGGGCCACCAGGTGCTTCCGGGCGAACCCCACCTCAGGCCTCCCCTTCCCCCGGCGTCCAGGCCGGTTCGACCAGGAACACCGCGTCCTGGTCCGGGTCGTCCCCGAGCCGCACCTCCACCTGTTCGTCCGGCCGGGTGTGTTCGGTGTGCCCGGGATAATCGGGCTGGATCGGCAGCTCCCGGTTTCCCCGGTCCACGAGCACGGCCAGCTGGATCGACCGGGGTCGGCCCAGGTCCACCAGCGCGTCCAGGGCCGCGCGTACCGTGCGCCCGGTGTAGAGCACGTCATCCACCAGGACCACGGCCACGTCGTCCAGGGGGAACGGGATATCCGTGGCCCGCACCACCGGCGGCGCGTCGGCCCTGCCCAGATCGTCCCGGTACAGGGTGATGTCCAGGCGGCCCAGGGGGACGTCCACCCCCTCGGCGGCCCGGATCTGCTGCCGCAACCGGGCGGCGAGCACGTCGCCCCGGCGCACGATGCCCACGAGGGCGAGCCGGTCGGTGCCCCGGTTGCGTTCGACGATCTGGTGGGCCATGCGGGCCAGGGTGCGGCGCACGGCCGCAGCGTTCAGGAGGACGCGGCGGTAGGTCTCGGTCATGGGTTCCCGTGGGCGGCTGCGGTCCGCCGTTGCGACCGGCCTGCCGACCTAAAAAAAAACCTTCTCGCCGGAGCGGAGAAGGTTCTGCTGGGTCTGGGAGCCGGGGTGCTGTTCATCGCGCGGTTCGCCCCTCCCGGGCGCAGGTTGGTGCGGGACTGTAGCACCCCCCCACGGGGTGGTCAAGGGGGTTCGGAAGGCGGCCCGTCCCCCAGGGCGGCCCGCACGGTTTCGGCCAGGACGCGGATCCCGAACGGCTTCATCAGGAGCGCCCGGATCCCGGCCGCCCGCACCCGCGCCTCGTCCACCCGATCGCTGTACCCGGTGCACAGCACCACGGGCTGCTCCGGCCGCATCTTCAGAATCTCCCGGGCCAGTTCGAGGCCTGTCATCTCCGGCACGGTCTGGTCCGTGAGCACCAGGTCGAACCCGTCCGGCGCGGCCCGGAACAGTTCCAGGGCTTCTGTGCAGCGGTCCACCGCGGTCACCCGGTAGCCCAGGGATGCGAGCAGGGACCGGCCCACATCCAGCACCTGGGGTTCGTCATCCACCAGCAGCACGCGCTCCGTGCCGCCGGTGGGTTCCCGGCTCCTCGCCCGGTCTTCCGGCTCGGACGTCCGGGGCAGCAGCACCTCGAACGCGGCACCCTGCCCGGGCCGGCTCGTCACCGAGATCCGCCCGCCCAGTTCGGTCACGATGCCGTGGACCACGGCCAGGCCGAGGCCGCTGCCCTCCCCCACCGGTTTGGTGGTGAAGTAGGGCTCGGACACCCGCTGGAGGGCGTCCTCGTCAATGCCCGGGCCCGTGTCGCGGACGGTCAGGCGCACCACCGGGCCCAGGTCGGGGGCCAGCCCCTCCGGGCAGTCCAGGGCCACTTCCAGCAGGCCGCCGGTGTCGCGCATGGCGTACTGGGCGTTGGTACACAGGTTCATCAGCACCTGGTGGATCTCGGCGGGATCGGCGTTCACCGTGCCGCAGTCCTCGTCCAGACGGGTCCGGATCTCCACGGTGCTCGGGATCGATGCCCTGAGCAGGGCGAGGGCCTCGCGCACCACGGCGGTCACCCGGACCGGCCCGCGCTCGGCCGGGGAGTGCCGGCTGAAGGCCAGGATCTGCCGGACCACGTCCCCGGCCCGGAGCGAGGCTTCCAGGATCCGGTCCAGGTGGGTCCGGGTCCGGGTCCGGGCCCGGAGTTCGGGCTCCATCAAGGCCAGCTCGGCGTGGCCCACGACCGCGGCAAGGATGTTGTTGAAGTCGTGGGCGATGCCCCCGGCGAGGGTCCCCAGTGCCTCCAGGCGCTGGGCCTGGGCCAGGCGCTGCTCGAGCCGTTTGGCCTCGGTGATGTCGTGGGCCACGGTGAGCTTGGCCCGCTGCCCTCCGACCCACCGGATCGGGATCTCGTCCATACGGACCGTGCGCTGGGTGCCGGGGATCTGCCGTTCGGTATGGAGGGTCTTGCCGCCGACCAGCACGGCCTCGCACGAACAGTCGGCACACTCCCCGGCATCCCCGGGGGGCGGGCGGTTGCAAAACACCCGGCACACGGACGGGTCCTCCCCGGTCTCGGCCAGCAACGCCTTCACCGCCCGGTTGGCGTAGAGGATCCGGTGGCGGCTGTCCGACACGCACACGAACGCCTGGATGCCGTCGAACACCGCGCGCAACCGCTCGATGTCCCGGGCGGCCTGGGTGGCCCGGGCCTCTGCCGCCGTGGCAGCCAGTTCTTTCTGCTCTACCTGGAGCCGGCTGCGGCGCACCAGCCCGAACAGGAGGCTGAACGCGAACACGGCCACGAACGCACAGGTGTTGGCCGCGCCGCTGTACGGAGCCACCGCCCGCCACAGGGGCTCCCGGCCGGCGAGCAGCAGCCACTGTTTGAGCAGATGCCCCACCGACCGCGACAACGCGAACACGGCGATCACCGCGGTAAACAGATAGAGGTAGTGGCGGAACAGGTCGTTGGGCCGGCTTCGGGCCCAGCTCCGGGCCCGGGCCACGATCGCGCCGGACAGGGCCAGGACGGCCGCCGACCCGGCCACGTCGAGCCCCACCACCGGCCACCACGGAAGCCCGGTCACGGCTCTTCCTCTCCCGCGTGCCACTGCCGAAGAGCGGCCCACAGGCACCACAGCGCGGGCAGGAGAACGAGATGGTCAAAACGGGTGAGGTAGTAGGCCCAGTCCAGGGGCACCTGTGGGGCGAACGCCACCACCCGGCCGTTTCGCACCGCGAACTGGCCGGGAGACACCCGGAGGTCCAGGAGGTGGCCGAAGAACGCGAGCGCGTTCCACAGAATGATCAGGGCGAGGAACGCCCGGAACCGGGCCCAGGCGGGCGCCCGGCCCACCCGGCGGACCACCATCGCCCCCACGACGACCATGCCGGCGGCGAACAACGCGTGGCCGAACTCGTGGGCCACGAGTCCTTCGAGCCCGGCGTGGGCCTGCACCGCTGCCGCGGGACCGGCGAACAGCACCGCGCCGAGAACCCCACCGGCCAGCCTGGAACCGATCGCACCCATTGCTTCCCCCCCGCCCCGGAGGGCAAAAGACCACTTTTGACGAGGGTACCCGGACCGCGGCCGGCCGGTCCAGCAAAAATCGGCCGTTGGCGGGCGGGGCGGCCTCTGGTATACGAGACGGGCCCCGGTACCAGGGAAGCCTCGCCAGGCCCCTGCGGGGCCCGGCAACGGGGAAAGCAACGTCGCCGGGGGGCCATGACTGGCGGGGGGGGGCAGGAACCAGATTTCAGCGGACAGAAGTCAGGAAATCCAGGAAAGCCGTTCGGGTTCCCGGGGGGATCCTCTCGGAACAACCGAAGAGCTTTCTCCCTGTCCGCCGACTTCTGAATTCTGGCCCCTGATCCCCATGCCCCCCGAGACCGTGAGGTAGAGGCGAAGAGGCATAAAGGGTCCCAGAACGTACGGAAATCCGGGAGGTTTCGAGCCTCCCAGCCTCCCAGCCTCCTGACGTCCCAGCGAAAGGTGTTGGGAAGGGGCCTGCCATGCGAACCGGCTACCTGCTCCAGTGCGCCACCTGCGGCACGCGCAACCGGATCCCCCACGACAGCGCCGGCCTCCCCGGCCGGTGCAGCCGGTGCGGCGCGCCGCTCATCGCGTCCAACGCCCTGCCCGAGGCGGTGGCCGACCGTGGGTTCGACGCCGCGGTCCTGGGCGAAGACACGCCCGCCCTGGTGGTGGTGTGGAGCCCTCGGTGCGGGGTCTGCGCCCAGTACGAACTGGCCGTGCGCCAGATGGCGGTCAACCTGTACGGGAAGGCGCGGGTGTTCCAGTTGGACATCGAGGGCAGCCCGGCGATACCGGCCCGGTACGGGGTCACGGGGGTCCCCACGGTGCTGGTGTTCCGGGACCGGCGGCTGAGGGCCGTCCTGCCCGGCCCCCGCGGTGAGCAGGGGCTCCGGGAGGCCCTGGAAGCGTAACGGGCCGGCCTAGCCCAGGAGGCCGAGGGCGTCCTGGGCGGCGCGTTGCTCCGCCTCCTTCTTGCTCCGGCCCCGGCCCCGGCCCAGGTGCCGGTTGCCGAGCACGATCTCGACCTCGAACGTCTTGTCGTGGTCCGGCCCGGACTCCCCCACCAGCCGGTACACCGGCGCCTTGCCGTACCGACCCTGGCAGTATTCCTGGAGGCGGGTCTTGTAGTCGCGATCCAGGGCATCGGAACCGGCCTCGGCCAGCACCGACTGGAAGATCCCCTCCACGAACCGGTACGCCAGGTCGTACCCGCCGTCCAGGCTGATCGCCGCCACCACCGCCTCGAACGCGCTGGCCAGGATCGATGGTTTGTCCCGGCCGCCGGTGCGGTCCTCGCCCCGCCCGAGCAGCAGGTAGCGCCCGAGATCGAAACCGGCGGCCACCCGGGCCAGGCTGTCCTCTTTCACGAGGAACGCCCGGACCTTGGACATCTCCCCCTCGCTCAGCGGGGGGCGGACCTCGTACAGCAGGGACGACACGGCCAGTTCCAGCACCGCATCACCCAAGAACTCGAGGCGTTCGTTGTCTCCGGCCCCTCGCCCCTCCTCGTTGGCGTAGGACTTGTGGGTCAGGGCCAGGTCCAGCAGGTCGGGGTTCTCGAACAGGTACCCGATGTCCTCCTCCAGGTCCCGAAGGGTCTCACGCCGGTGGATGTCCATGGCTTAGCCTCCTGTCTCGGACCGGGGCGCCGGACGCCCTCTCAGGCCGCCGTCCGCCAGGGCCGTGAGTTCCACCCGGACCTCCCCGGCGGGCACCGGGCCGGCCCACGGCACCTGCACCGGCGCGTAGTTCCGTGTTCGGGCGCGCAGCACGCCGCTTTCCGGCTCGCCCTCTGGCAACACCCACGCGGTACGCCCGACCTGCCGCGCCCAGAACGAGCGCTGTTTCTCCCGGGACAACTCCCGGAGGATCCGCGCGCGCTCCTTGACCACCGCGGGGTCCACCCTGCCGGCCATCCCGGCGGCCCGGGTCCCCCGCCTGGGGCTGAACGGGAACACGTGCAGGTAGGCCAGGGGCAACGACGCCAACAACCGTACCGTGTTGCCGAACGCCCGCCGGTCCTCCCCGGGAAAACCGACGATCACGTCCAGCCCCAGGCAAAGACCGGGAACCGTATCCACCGCCGCTCCCACCCGTTCTGCAAACTGCGCCGCCGTGTACGGCCGGCCCATGGCCGCGAGGATCCGGTCGTCGCCGGACTGGAGGGGCACGTGCAGGTGGGGGCACCACGGCCCGCCCGAGGCCAGCCGGGCCACCACCTCGGCGGCCACCTCCAGGGGCTCGAGACTCGACAGCCGCAGCCGCCCCACGCCGCTCGCCTCGGCCACGTCGAGCAGGGCCGAAAACGGCCGGGGGGGGGCCAGGTCCCGCCCCCAGAACCCCAGGTGCACGCCGGTCAGGACCACCTCCCCGTGGCCGGCCGACCGGAACCGCGCGAGTCCCCGGGCCACCTCGTCGGGCGGCAGGCTGCGGCTCGGCCCCCGGGCCAGCGGCACGATGCAGTACGAGCACCGCGCCTCGCACCCGTCCTGCACCTTGAGGAACGCCCGGGCCCGGGCGCCGAACCGGTGGACCGGCGCCGGGGCCAGGGGGCCGGACGGCAACGGCGGCGGCCGAGAACCGGCGGCCCCCTCGCCCAGCCGGTCCGGGATCGCCATTTTTTCCGCGTTGCCCACCACCGCGTCCACGCCCAGGGCCTCCAGGGCTTCCGGGTCCACCTGGGCAAGGCAGCCGGTCAGCACGATCCGGGCGGCCGGCGACTCGCGCCGGATCCGGCGCACCAGCGCCCGCACGTCCCGATCGGACCGGTGGGTGACCGTGCACGAGTTCACCACCACCACGTCCGGGCCGGCCCTCGCCGCGACGATCCGGTGCCCCCGGGCCTCGAGGGCCTCCTCCAGGGCGCGGGATTCGTACTGGTTGACTTTGCACCCCAGGGTCGCCACGGCCACCCGGAGCGCCGCGTCCGGGCCGGGCCGGTCCTCACCCGCGCCCATTCATCCCTCCGGCTCCCCGGTCGGCCCGGCGATCCACCCGCCCCCGAGCACGACGTCCCCGTCGTAGAACACGGCCATCTGCCCCGGCGCCACCCCGAACTGGGGCGCGTCGAACCGCACCCGGGCCCGGTTCCCCTGGGCCACCACCGTACAGGGCACCTCCCGGCCGGTGGAGCGGATCTTCACCGCGGCCCGCACCGGCCCGTCCGGGGGGCCCGGGTACAGCCACACGGCCTCCGACACCTCCAGGCCCGGAGCCGTGGCCGCGCTCCTGGGCCCCACCACGAGCCGGTTGCGAGCCGGCTCCTTCGCCACCACGTACACCGGCTCCCGGGCGGCCACCCCCAACCCCCGGCGCTGCCCAACGGTGTACGCGCGAACCCCCTGGTGCCGGCCCACCACCCGGCCTGCCCGGTCCACGATCTCCCCGGGCCGGGCCGGGCCGAGCCGCCGGGCCAGGAACCCCTCCAGGTCCCCGTCCGGCACGAAGCACACGTCCTGGCTCTCGGCCTTGGCCGCCACGGGCAGGCCCGCCTCCCCGGCCGCCCCCCGCACCTCTTCCTTGGTCCACCCGCCCACGGGGAACCACACGGCGTCCAGGCCGTCCGGCCGGCCGGGCACCAGGAAGTAGCTCTGGTCCTTGGCCGGGTCCCGGCCCTTGCGCAGCCGGCGGCGGCCCGGCCGGCCGTCCAACCGGGCGTAGTGGCCGGTGGCCACGGCTTCGCACCCCAGGGCACGGGCCCGGTCGAGCAACCACCCGAACTTGACCCGCCGGTTGCACGCCACGCACGGGTTCGGCGTCCAGCCGGACGCATAGGCTGCCACGAACGGCGCCACCACCTCCCGTTCGAACACGTCCCGGGCGGCCAGCACGTAGAACGGGATGTCCAGGTGCCGGGCCACCCGGCGGGCGTCCTCCACGTCCTCGATCGAGCAACACCGGGACCGGTCCCACACCTTCAGCGTGAACCCGACCACCTCGTGGCCGTCCTCCAAGAGGCGCAGGGCGGCCACCGCCGAGTCCACCCCGCCGCTCAGGGCCACCGCGACCCGGGTCACGGCCGTTTCCCGGCCGGTCCGCGCTCGGCCGCACGCCTCATCTGAGGCGCGCGGCCACTCGGCCCAGGGCGGCCAGGAACCGCTCCACGTCCTCGGGGCGGGTGGTGGGCCCCACGCTCACCCGGAACGCACTCCGCACGCGCCAGTCGGGAAGCCCCATCGCGGTGAGCACCGGGCTCGCCTCCACCGCACCCGAGCCGCACGCCGCTCCGGCCGAGATCGAGATCCCCTCGAGATCCAGGGCCTGGACCACGGTTTCCGCCGGAACCCCGGGCACGGACAGGTTCACGGTGTTGGGCACACGGCCGTCCGGGTCGGGGGGGCCGTTCACCTGGAGGTGGGGCACAACCTGGCGGGCGCCGGCCACCAGCCGGGCCAGCAGGCCCGCGGTCCACCGGGCGTCCGCCTCCAGATCCTCGGCCGCTGCCGCGCACGCCGCGGCCAGGGCCGCGATCCCCGGCACGTTCTCGGTACCCGCCCGGCGACTCCGCTCCTGGGGCCCGCCCCGCAGCAACGGTTCCACCGGCGTGCCCCGGCGCACGTACAGGGCGCCGACCCCCTTGGGCGCGCCCACCTTGTGCCCGGACAGGCTGGCCGTGGAACACCCCAGATCCGTGACCCGCAGCGCCAGCCGGCCCCACGCCTGGACCGCGTCGCAGTGCCAGCCGACGCCGGCCGCGGAACACGCGTCGGCAAACGCGGCCACCGGCTGCCGCGCGCCGGTTTCGTGGTTTGCCGCCTGCAGCGCGGCGATCCCGGTTCCGGGCGGCAGCGGGCCCGCGCCGACCCGGCCGTGTTCGTCCACGGGCAAGCGCAAAACCCGCCACCCGGCCCGTTCCAGGGCCCGCACCGGTTCGAGCACGCTGGGGTGCTCCACCCCGGCCACCGCCACGCCGCGGCGCCCCCGTGCCTCGGCGGCCAGGGCGTGCACCGCCAGGTTGTTGGCCTCGGTGCCGCCGCTCGTGAACACCACCTCCCCGGGCTCGCACCCCATGAACGCGGCCACGGCGTCCCGGGACGCGTCCACCAGGTTGCGGGCGGCCCTTCCGTCGGCGTGGATGCTCGACGGGTTTCCGAACCGGTCCAGGGCGGCCACCAGGGCGTCCCGGGCCTCGGGCCGCAGCGGGGCCGACGCGTTCCAGTCCAGGTACACCCGGCCCGGGGCGGTCACGACAGGTCCACGGGGATCGTCCGGGAACAGCCAGGCAGGTCCCGCAGGAACGCCGCCTCCCACGGCTCCAGGAGCACGGTGCGCCGGTACCGGACCCCGGCGAGTTCGACCGTGATCCGCACCCCGCCGCTGCACGGCTCGGCACCGACCCGTGCGTCGGGCCGGGCCAGTTCCCGCCCGAGTTGGCGGAGCCGGCGAAACCCGCGGAGCACGCGTCCGGCCTCGGCCTCCTGGAAACGCGAATACGCGCGGTTCCTGGAGGCCCGGCCGTCACAGAGGTCCCGGAGCAGGGAGAGTCGTTCGGAGTCGGTCATGGCCCGATGGTAACGCACGCCCCCCGGGCCCACAAGACACAGCAGCCGCCCTCTGGCCGGCGTGTTACAATCGCCAGGAACCCTTCCGCGGAGGACGAAACATGGACGAGGCCAACAACCGTACCCTCTCGTGCGACCGGTGCAGCGCGACCTGGAAAAAGGCGGGCACCACCCACTGCTGGAGCGACCCCCGGGGAGACCGGCCGCCCCAGCCCGGCAACTGCCCGTCGGCCACGAGCTCGGACGTGGTCACCGAGTCGTTCGGCCGGTACACCGACGGCTCGGCCGACGCCGAGATGGCCCGGGTGGCTGCCGTGGTGGAAGGGCTGTGCTACCAGCCCGTGCCCGGGAGCGACACCGTGAACGCCCGGTGGACCCGGGTCGAAGACACCCTGGCGTTCGCCCGCCTGATGGGATACCGCAAGATCGGGGTGGCCACCTGCATCGGCCTGCTGGACGAGACCAGCCGGCTGGTGTCGATCCTGAAAGGACAGGGGTTCGAGGCCGAGAGCGTGTGCTGCAAGGCGGGCAGCATCGACAAGCTGGAACTGGGCCTGGCCGAAGAGAACAAGGTGCGGCCGGGCTCGTTCGAGCCCGCGTGCAACCCGATCGCCCAGGCCCGGATGCTCAACGCGGCCGGCACCGACCTGAACCTGATCGTGGGCCTGTGCGTGGGCCACGACATCCTGTTCACCAAGCACTCGGACGCGCCGGTGACCACCCTGGTGGTCAAGGACCGGGTCACCGGCCACAACCCGGTCGCGGTCCTGTACGGCCAGAACTTCTACTACAAGCGCCTCCAGAGCCAGCCGGTGTTGCCGGACGAGAGCGGCTACTAAATCCAACGAAAGTATTGCCAGATCCCTACCCGTCCCCTTGGGTAATGCGGGGTGGGGGGGGCTGGTGGAGCGCCGGGCGCGGCCCCTTGACTCGCCGCGCCGTTCGAACGTCCGGATCGTCTCCGGACGCCAAGGGTTCCGAGGTCGAGGCCGGACCGGTCGGCAAACAGCGGCATCACAAGGCGCGGCGATCGGGTGCCGCTACTGGCACCCGGCCGGAACCAGGCGCCCACCCCGCACTCCTGGCAATACAATTGCAGGTCTTGTTAACCCGGCGACAAAACGGGCGCACTTCAGCGGCAGCGAGGGGCAAGGGGCTTGGTTCCGGCCGTGCGTGAGTGCAGCACCCGACGCACGCTGCCCCCGGCACTCAGCCCGAGTGCCTCATGAACGCTGGAAAATCAAACGGCTGCAACGTGTTTCGGCTCACCGGCAGAGCGGATATCGGCTGAGCGCCGGGGGCAGCGACTGTCGGAGCCACGCCCGGCGCTCCACCAAGCCCCTTGCCCCTCTGGTCAGGGATCGATAGCGTCAATTTATCCGCCGGGTTGATAACAGGATGCGGAAAAACCCCATCCGTGGGTTTTTCCGCGACGGCCTCTCGGGGACGGCCCCGTGACTCGCCCCGTCCATGGGGCTCGCCCGTTGGGCGCTTCTACGAAACGTCCGATTCCGCTTTCCTGCGGAATCGTCGAGACCATTCAAATCACTCGGTTTTTCAAGCCGAGTGATTTGGTGCCCCTTCCGTGGGACGCGTAGCAGGTTGCTTTTTCCGCAACCTGCTAAGACCTGCAATTGTATTGCCAGGGTACGGGGTGGGCGCCTGGTTCCGGCCGGGTGCCAGTAGCGGCACCCGATCGCCGCGCCTTG
>JAJRUI010000123.1 GCA_024277875.1 Deferrisomatales bacterium | reverse complement strand
GCGGGACGTGTTGCTCCAGGTGCTGGATGGGTGGGCCACCGGCGCACGGACCGCGCCAGAGGGCGGCGGGGCCGGACCGGCGCCGGCCGGGGCCGACCACGGTCCCCCGTTCGACCTGGACGGATCCCTGGCGTTGCTGGACGGCGACCGGGTGTTCCTGGCCGAGTTGGCCGGTGCGTTCCTGGAGGACCTGCCCCGGATGCTGTTCGCCGTGGAGGCGGCCGTGTCGGCGGCAGACCCGGACGAGGTGTGCCGGGCGGCCCACGCCCTGAAGGGCGCAGTGCGGGTGTTCGCAGCGCCCGGCCCGGCAGCCCTGGCCGAGGCGCTGGAGAAGGCGGGCCGGGACGGCGACGCGGACGGGATCGCCCGGCTGTGGCCCCGGCTCCTGGACGCGGTGGCCGGGCTGCGGGCGGCCCTGGAGCCGGTGGCAGGCCGGTAGCCCCGGTCACTCGCCCTGGAGCATCCGGTCCAGGGTGTCCCGGTACGGGGCGGGGTCGGCGCCAACGGTTTCGGCCAGGGCTGCCGCCTCCCGGGCCAGGGCCAGGGCGTCGTCCCGTCGGCCGTCGTCCCACGCGAGCCACGCCAGGTTGTTGACCGGTTCGGGCCGGCGGGGAGCTGCCGAGCGGGCGCGCTCGAGAGCGGCCCGGGCGCCCGGCCGGTCGCCCGCTGCGTACCAGGCGTTGGCCAGCCCGAACCACCCCCGCCAGTCCCCGGGCCACCGGGTCGTGAACGCGAGGTACCCGGGTCGGGCCGCACCCGGCCGGCCGTAGGCCTCCAGGTCGGCCAGGGCTTCCAGGATCCCGTCCGGGTCGTCCGCAGCCGGGAGCCGGCCGGCAGGCAGGGCTGCCAGACCGAAGCTGCCCCCCCGGGACCAGGTGCGCCGAAAGGTGCCCAGGGCCACCGCCTCGGGCCGGTTCCCCCCCGCGTGGAGCACGGCCTCGCCCGCTTCCCGGTCGAATCCCACCAGCACCGAGTAGTGCCATACCGGTGCCCAGGACAGCCCCCGGTTCTCCAGGACCAGCACCGGGTGGCCCGCCGCCACCTCCCCCAGCGCAGCCTCGAGGGCCGGCTTCACCCGGTAGGCCAACAGCCCGCGGCCCCGGAGTTCCCGACTCAGATCGATCGGCAGGGTGCCTTTCCGGCCGGGCAGGTACACCAGGCCGGCCAGTTCGGCCGGTGTCACGGGTTGGCCCGCCCACGCGAGCACCATGGCCAGGGCGGCCGGGCCGCAGTGGTTCCGGGTCTGGCGGACCACCGGCACCCCGTCCACCCGGGCCGAGCCGGGCAGGGACGCGTCCGCCCGCAGGGGTGGGCCGGCGGCGCAGCCAGCCCCCAGGGCCGAAACGGCGAGGCCGGCTCCCCACAGGAGGAGCCGGCCGGAGAGCCAGCGGAACCGGGGCACCGCTACTGGGCCGTTCGTTTCACGAACGGGTACACGTCGGTGTAGCCCAGGATATCGGTCAAGAGGAGTACCAGGAACACGAACACGGTCAGCCCGGCGATGGCGACAAACGGGTTCCCGCCCGCGGGCAGGCTGTCGAACCGTTCCAGTGCCTGGAGCGCCTCGGCGTCGGACAGGCCCGCGGCCCGGCGGGCTGCCTCGGCCGGGTCCACGCCCAGGGCGGCGAGGGCGTCGGCGATCTCCTGGCGTTCCAGCACCGATACGAGCCGTGCCTGGGACGTGGCCACTGCTGCGGTGGTCGGGATCCACCCGGCCACGGCCGGCGAGGTCGGCAGGGACAGGCACAGCACGGCGAACAGCGCCACGGTGGCCACGGTTTCGAGCAATGGTCGGCGGGTGCGCATGGTCTCTCCTCCACGGGGCGGGGACGGCAGGGCGGAAGTATACCGCTCGCCCCCGTTTTTCCTCAAGAACGGTTCGGACCGTTCCCGGGGAGTGGTAGACTACACCCCCTTTCCCTCGAAAAGCCGAAAGGGCGAGCCCGTGCCGACGATCGACGAGGTGAAGGCGTACCTGGACGGGCACGGCGTGACCGTGCTCGAGTTCGCCGAGCCCACCCCCACGGCCGAGACCGCGGCCCGGGCCGTGGGGTGCTCGGTGGGCGAGATCGCCAAGACGATCCTGTTCCTGGTCGGCGGTCGGCCCGTGGTCGTGGTGACGGCGGGCGACGCCAAGGTGAAAGGGTCGAAGCTCAAGCGCGCCCTGGGGTGGACCGGCAAGGTCCGCCTGCCCGGGCCGGACGACGTGGTGCGCCATACCGGGTACGAGCCGGGCGGGGTGTGCCCGTTCCTGCTGCCCGGCAGCCTGCTCGTGGTAGTGGACCGGACCCTCCGCCGGTTCCCCCGGGTGTTTCCCGCCGCAGGAAACGCCCACTCTGCCGTGCCCCTCACCGTGGACCGGCTGGTGCGTCTGGCCAGCGCCCGGGAGGCCGATGTGTGCGACCTGCCCCCCGCGGCCCCTGGAGCCCCCTCTCCCAGCGAGGACCCGACATGCTGATCGTGATGGATCACAACGCCACCCCCGAACAGATCGAGGTCGTGAACCAGCGGGTGCGTGACCTGGGCTTCACCCCCCAGCCGATCCCCGGCGGCCACCGGGTCGCGATCGGGGTGCTGGGCAACCAGGGGTACGTGGACGAGGGCCCGTTCCGGGGGCTACCCGGCATCCGGGACTTCGTCCACGTGACCAAACCGTTCAAGCTGGTGAGCCGGGACTTTCACCCGGAGGACACCGTGGTGCGAGTGGGCGGGGTGCCGGTGGGATGGAACGAGGAACCCGTGGTGATCGCCGGACCCTGCGCGGTGGAGAGCGCCGATCAGGTGCTGGCCGCGGCCCGGGCGGTGAAGGCGGCCGGCGCGCACCTGCTGCGGGGCGGCGCGTTCAAACCCCGCACCGGACCCCACTCGTTCCAGGGGCTCGGTTTCGAGGGGCTCGAGATCCTGGCCGAGGCCGCCCGGGAGGTGGGCCTGCCGGTGGTGACCGAGGTGATGCGCATCGACCAGCTCGACCGGGTGGCCCGGGTGGCCGACTGCCTTCAGGTCGGCGCCCGGAACATGCAGAACTTCGACCTGCTCAAGGAGACCGGCCGTGTCGGAAAGCCCGTGCTCCTGAAGCGGGGCATGAGCGCGACCCTGGACGAGTTCCTGGCCGCGGCCGAGTACGTCCTGCTCGAGGGCAACCGTCAGGTGATCCTGTGCGAGCGGGGCATCCGCACGTTCGAACGGGCGTTGCGCAACACCCTGGACCTGGCCGTGGTTCCGTACCTGCGGGGAGCCACGCACCTGCCGTTGATCGTGGACCCGAGCCACGCCCTGGGGCGCCGGGACCTGGTGCCCCCGGTGGCCCGGGCCGCGATGGTGGTGGGCGCGGCCGGTGTGATGGTGGAAGTGCATCCCGACCCGGCCAGCGCCCTGTGCGACGGCCCCCAGTCCCTGGATCCGGCCGGGTTCCGGGCTCTGATGGCCGACCTGCGATCGTTCCGGCCCGGCGCCTAACCCCCGAGCCCCTCCATCTCGGCCAGCACCTGGTCGTCCCTGTGGTGGCGAAGGACCACCGCGTGGGACGGGCACGCGGCCGCGCACGCCCCGCACCCCTGGCACAGGGTAGCCTCCACCGCACACGCGGCCCGGTGGCCGAGGCGCACCACGGCCGAGGCCGGGCACGCGGCCTGGCACAGCCCGCACCCCGAGCACCGGTCCGGATCGATCGCGGCCACGGCCGGGTCCACCGCGAGCCAGCCCCGGAGCAGCAACCCGGCGGCCCGGCCGGCCGCGGCCCGGCCCGAGGTGACCGCCTCGTCCAGCGTCCGGGGCCCCAGGCACGCTCCGGCCAGGAACACCCCGGAGGTGGCTGTGTCCACGGGCCGGAGCTTGGGGTGGGCCTCCAGGAAGAATCCGTCCGGCCCCCGGGCCAGGCCCACGGTCCGGGCCACCGCAGCCGTGTCCGGCCGGGGCCGGGCGCCGCACGCCAGCACCACCCGGTCCGCCCGGAGTTCCTGGGGCTGTCCGAGCAAGGTGTCCTCGAACCGGACGGCCAGGCCGTCGGCCTTGGGGTATACCTCGGACGCGCTCCCCCTCCGGAACACCACCCCGGCCCGGCCCGCGGCCTCGTAGGCCTCCTCGGCGCCCCGGGCGTACGCCCGCAGGTCGATGTACAGCACCTCGACCCGGGTGTCGGGGTGCCGGGCTTTGAGTTCCGTCGCCTGGCGCACGCTCACCATGCAGCACACCCGGGAACAGTGCTGCGCGCCGGCCGTGCGGTCCCGGGATCCCACGCACTGGACGAACGCGACCGCGCCGGGTGGGGCTTCGTCCGCGGGCGGGGCCGTGCGCAGCTGCCGCTCCAGCTCTTCCTGGGTGACCACCCCCGGGTACCGGCCGTACCCCAGTTCGGGCCGGCCGTCGTCGGGTGCGTCGGGCCGGTACGGGGCGTACCCCGTGGCCACGACCACCGCGCCCACGGTCCGCCGGGCCTCGCCGGACCGGGTGCTTACCGTCGCCTCGAACCGGCCCGGAGATCCGCCCAGGATCTCCAGGGACGCGCCGGTCAACACCTCGATCCGCGGGTCGGCCGTCACCGCCCGGACCCGCCCGGCAAGCCACGGTCCCACCGCCCCCCCGTCCGGGAACGACCGGCCCAGGTCCAGGGCCCGGCCGCCCAGCCGGCCGGACGCCTCCACCAGCACCACCCCGAGCCCGGCTGCGGCCACGGTCTCGGCCGCGGCCAGGCCGGCCGGTCCGCCTCCCAGCACGAGCACCCGCCGTTCCACCGGTGTCCGTCCTCCCGCCAGGGGTTCGTGGCGGCGGACCCGGGCCGCGCCCATGACCACCAGGTCCCGGGCCTTGGCCGTTGCCGCGGCCCGGTCTGGGTGGACCCACGCGCACTGCTCCCGGATGTTCACGTGCTGGAGCAGGAACGGGTTCAGCCCGTTGTCGGCCAGCACCCGCCGGAACGTGGCCTCGTGCATCCGGGGCGAGCACGCGGCCACCACCACCCGGTCGATGCCGCCTGCCCGCAGGTCGGCCGCGATCAGATCCTGGCCGGGCCGGGAGCACAAGTACGGATAGTGGCGCACCCGGGCCACGCCCGGGGCGCCCTCCACTGCCCTGGACACCGCCTCCACGTCCACCGCGGACGCGATGTTCTGGCCGCAGTGGCACACGTATACCGCGGTGCGCCGGCTCAACCGGCCGCCTCCCGGCCGGCCGACGCCACCAGGTGCCCCAGGGCGGCCGCGGCCGCGGCCGACCCCGACGCCACCGCGTCGGGCACGTCCACCGGCCCGGCGCACGCCCCGGCCAGGAAAACCCCGCCCGGGCCGGCCGGAGCCGGGTCCCGGGGGTCTGCCGGGGCCAGGAACCCGTCGGGCCCCCGGCCGATCCCCAGCAGCCGGGCCACGGCGGCGGTGCCTGCGGCCGGCCGCAGACCGGCGGCCAGCACCACCAGGTCGGCCGGGAGTTCGGAGGCTTCACCGAGCAGGGTGTCCTCGAACCGCACCACCAGGTCGTCCCCCCGGCGGTACACCTCGGACGGGTTGCCCCGCCGGAACACGGCGCCGGCCCGCTGGGCTCGTTCCAGGAACTCCTCGTACCCCCGGCCGAAGCACCTCAGGTCCATGTACAGCACCGTGACCCGGGCGCCGGGCAGCCGCTCCCGGGCGAGGAGCGCGTGTTTCGCGCTGGCCATGCAGCACACCCGGGAGCAGTAGGACGCCCCGGTGGTCCGGTCCCGGGAGCCCACGCACTGGAGGATCGCGACCCGGTGCGGGACCCGGCCCGCGATCCTCAGTTGCCCGCCGGTGGGCCCCGACGCGGACGCCAGGCGTTCGAACTGGAGGTTGGTGATCACTTCCGGGTACTGGCCGTAGCCCAGCTCGGGCCGTCCGGTGTCGGGGTGGTCGGGCCGGTACGGGTCGTAGCCGGTGGCCACGACCACCGCGCCTACGGTCAGGGTCTCTTCCCGGGGCCGTTCGTCCAGCCGGATCGCGCCCACCTCGCACGCGGCAACGCACCGGGGCCCGTCCCGGCCGCACCGGCCCCGGGTGAGGTGTAGGCACCGGTCCGGGTCCACCGCGTAGGCAGACGGCACGGCCTGGGGGAACGGCAGGTCCACGGCGCTGCCCCGGCCCAGGCCCAGGTCGAACGTCCGGGGCACCCGGCCGGCCAGCCGGCATGCCTCGGCGCACCGGCCGCAGGACACGCACGCGTCCGGGTCCACGTACCGGGGTCGCACCCGCAGCCGGACCCGGTGGCCCTCCGGTACGGGGTCGGCGGCCACCAGGTCGGTCCGGGTGAGCAGTCGCACGTGGGGGTGGCGGGCCACCTCGGACGTGCGGGGGGTCAGCGTGCACGACGAGCAGTCCAGGGTGGGGAACGTCTTGTCGAGCCGGGCCATGTTGCCCCCCACGCAGTCCCCTCGCTCCACCAGCACCACCCGGACCCCGGCGTCGGCCAGGTCCAGGGCCGACTGGATGCCCGCGATCCCGGCGCCGACCACGAGGGCGGTGTAGGCGTTGTCCTCCATGGGGGTTTGGCTTTTTCCGGCCGACCTACGCCGTGCCCCGCGCTTCCCGGACCGCCTTGATCAGGGCGGGGACGACCTTGAACAGGTCGCCCACGATGCCGTAGTGGGCCGTCCGGAAGATCGGCGCCTTGGGGTCCTTGTTCACCGCGATGATGCACCCGGCGTCCTTCATCGCGGTGACGTGCTGGAACGCGCCCGAGATGCCCAGGGCCAGGTACACCTTGGGCTTGACCGTCTTGCCCGAGACGCCCACCTGGCGTTCCTTGGGCAGCCAGCCCAGGTCCACCACGGGACGGGAGCACGACACCGTGGCCCCCAGGGCCTCGGCCAGGGCCTCGGCCACCTCCACGCTTTCCGCGTCGCCGATCCCCCGGCCCACGCTGACCAGCACGTCGGCCTGGGCGATGTCCACGCTGCCCGCCGCCTCCTGGACCCACTCCACGAACCGTTTGCCCAGGCCGGACGGCACCTGTACCTCGACCCGGTCCACTGCGGCGGTCCCGGCCGGCAGGGGGGCGTCGGCCCCTCCCGGCCGGACCGTGGCCACGGTGGTGGATGCCGGCGCCAGGCGGACCCGGGCGTGGAGCTTGCCGCCGTAGACGGACCGCTGCGCCGTGAGGGCGCCGTCTTCCCACGCGAGGTCCACCGCGTCGGTGACCACCGGCGCGTCCAGGAGGGCGGCCAGGGCCGGCGCCCAGTCCGCCCCTGCGGCCGAGTGGGCGCCCAGGATCACGGCCGGCACTTCGCGGCGTGCCAGGGCGGCCAGGACGGCCGCCCAGGCCGCGCCGTTGAACCCGGCCAGGTCGGGGTGTTCGGCCACCGCCACCCGGTGGGCGCCCGGCGGCAGGCCGGACACCAGGCCGTCGGCCTCGCCCGGTCCGGCCAGGACGACGGCGGTCACCGGTCCGGCGTCCAGGCCCCCGGCCCGGGCCAGGAGGTCGGCGGTCACGTCCCGCATCGCGCCGGCGCGGTGCTCCACCACGGTCCACACGCTCACAGCACACCTCCCTTCTCCCGCAGCAGGTCCACCACCTGGCGGGCCACCGCGTCGGGCGGCCCCTCCAGGAACTCGGCTTCCCGGCCGGCCGGGGGCGGGGCGAACGCTTCCACCCGCAGGCGGCTGCCGGCCTCTCCCACCCGGCGGTCGTCCAGCCCCACGTCTCCCAGGCCCAGTAAGTCGATCGGCTTCTTGCGCGCCTTGCGGATCCCCAGGATCGAGACGTACCGGGGTTCGTTGATCCCGGTCTGGATGGTGACCAGGGCGGGCAGGTCCAGGTCCACCACCTCGCCCCACCCGGCCTCGAGCTCCCGGGTGCACCGCACCCGGCCGTCCTGGAGCTCGAGCCGGTTCACCAGGGTCGCCGACGGGATCCCCAGCTCCCCGGCGAGCAACGGGCCCACCAGGCCGAACCCGTCGTCCGCGGCCTGGGCCCCGCACAGGAACAGGTCGTACGGCTCGTCCCCCACCGCGGCCCGCAGCACCCGGGCCACGGCGCACGGCCCCTGGCCGGGCAGGGCCGGGTCCCACACCCGGACGGCCCGGTCGGCCCCCACGGCCAGGCACCGGCGCAGGGCGTCCTCGTGCTCCTCGGGGCCCACCAGGAACGCGGTGAGGGCCCCCCCCGTGCGCTCCTTCCACAGCACCGCCTCCTCCAGGGCGAACCGGTCCCACTCGTTGAGCTGGAGGGGCGCGTCCCCGGTGCGCACCGATCGGCCGTCGGCTGCCACCACGAGGTCGGCCTCGGCCGTGTCCGGTACCTGTTTGACGAAAACCGCCAGGTTCATGATCTCTCCTCCTCTCCGGGTCCGTCCGCCGGGTCGTCCAGAGCCCGGGCCGCCAGTTCGGCCAGGTCCACGATCTCGAGGGTGTCTTCCAGGCCCGTGGTCTTGCGGGCGTCCTCCAGGGTCAGCAGGCAGAACGGGCACGCCGTGACCACCGCGTCCACCCCCAGGTCGGCCGCGTCCCGCACCCGTCGCTGGGCGTTGCGTTCGCCCTCCCCAAGCCCCTCCAGCCACATCCGGCCGCCGCCGCCCTCGCAGCACAGGCTGCGTTCCCGGCACCGGTCGAACTCCACCAGCTCCACCCCGGGCACCGCGGCCAGCACCCGCCGGGGTGCGTCGTACACCCCGCTTTGCCGGCCCAGGTAGCACGGGTCGTGGAACGCGACCCGCAGGGGAGCTTGCCGGACCAGGGGCAGCCGGCCGGCGTCGAGCAGGTCCGCCACGGCCTGGGACGCGTGGCGCACCGGGATCTCCAGGCCGTAGTCGGTGCGGAACGCCGTCAGGCAGTGGGGCGAGGTGGTCACCACCTCCCGGATCTCCAGGCCCTGCAGCGCCTCCCGGTTGGTCTCGAGCAGCTCCTCGAACAGGCCCAGTTCCCCGAGGCGGAGCACCTCGCTCCCGCAGCACACCTCCTCGGTGCCCAGGGTGGTGTACGCGTACCCGGCCGCGTGGAACAGGCGCGCCAGGGCCCGGGCCATGGCCTGGCACCGGGGGTCGTAGGCCGGGGTGCACCCCACGAACCACAGCCGGTCCGACTCCTGGCCGTCTTCCACGGAGGGCACCGGGAGGCCCTCGGCCCACTGGGTGCGCCTGCGGCGGGACCGGCCCCACGGGTTCCCGTGCTTCAGGGTGGACTCCAGGGCGTCCATCGCGGTGGTCGGGATCCGGCCGCCCTCGATCTTCAGGGTGCGGATCTCCCGGATCACGGCTGCCGGGTCGAGTTCCCGGGGGCACCGGTCCGAGCAGGTGCGGCACGCGGTGCAGTCCCACACCTCGTCCCGGGCCACCAGCGCGTCGCCGTCTTCGCGCACCACGGCCTCGTACAGGAGCCGCCGGCTGTTCAGGGGCGAGCGCAGGCCGACCGGGCAGCCGCCGGTGCACCGGCCGCACTGGAGGCACGCGGTCAGCTCGTAACGCTCGGCTACCGGGTTGCCGTCGATGTCGGCCAGTCGGGCCATGGGGGTCAGGAACCAGGAACCAGAAGCCGGGAACCGGGAACCGGGAATAGGAAATTTGTCACCGGGAACCCTTCCCCAGGATCGACCGGGCCACGATCTGTTTCTCCACCTCCTTGGCGCCTTCGTAGATCTCCACGATCTTGGCGTCCCGGTACAGCCGCTCCACGTCGTTCTCGGCCAGGTACCCGTACCCACCGTGGAGTTGGAGCGCCTCGTCGGCCACCCGGACCCCGGTCTCTCCGGCCAACCACTTGGACATCGCGATCATGCCGTGGTCCACGACGCCCGCGTCCACCCGGGCCGCGGCCCGGTACACCAGGCTCCGGGCGGCCTCGACCCGGGTGGCCATCTCGGCCACCTTGAACTGGACCCCCTGGAACCGGGCCAGGGGCTGGCCGAACTGCTCCCGGTTTTTCACGTGGCGCACGGCCCGGTCCAGGGCCCCCTGGGCCACACCGACGCCCTGGGCGGCCACGTGGAGCCGCGTGCGGTTGAAGAACGCCATGAACTGGCTGAAGCCGGCGCCGGCCTCGCCGACCAGGTTGCCGGCCGGCACCCGCACTTCGTCCAGCACCACCTCGGCCGTGTCCGACGCCCGGATGCCCAGCTTGCCGGTGAG
>JAJRUI010000122.1 GCA_024277875.1 Deferrisomatales bacterium | reverse complement strand
TCCGGCCAGGTGACGGTCTCGGTGCGGGGCGGGGCCAGGGACGGGTTGCGCTTGACCGCGATCACGATGATCGCCACGTACGCCACGGCCAGGAGCAGCCCCGGCAAGATCCCGGCCACCAGGAGCCGGCCGATCGACTGCTCGGTGAGCATCCCGTACACGACGAACCCGATGCTCGGCGGGATCAGGAACCCCAGGGTGCCGCCGGCGGCAACGCTGCCCGTGGCCAGCCGGGGGTGGTACCCGTAGCGTTCCATCTCGGGCAGGGCCACCGTGCCCATGGCCGCGGCCGTGGCCACGGACGAGCCCGACACGGCCGAGAATCCGGCGCAGGCGCCGATGGTGGCGACGCCCAGTCCCCCGGGCAGCCGGCCGAGCCACTTGTCGAACGTGCGGTACAGGTCCCGGGTCAGCCCCGAACTGCCCGCGAACCCGCCCATCACCACGAACAGGGGGATCACGGTGTACGGGTAATAGGACGCCACCTCGTACACCGTGCTCGAGACCACGGGCAGGGCGGCGCCCACCGAAGCCAGGTAGCTGATGCCCACGAACCCCACGAACATCAGGGCGAACGCGATCGGCATGCCCAGGAACAGGAGCAGGAACACCGACAGGGTGCCGATCACGCCGACGATCACCGGGTCCACGACGACCTCCCGGCCACCCTGCCCGCCGCGTCCGCGAGGTCGAACAGGAGTTCCAGGAACAGAAAGGCCGCGGCCACGGCCACCAGCACCTTGAACGGCCACTGGGGAACCCGGAGCATGTCCGACACGGCCCGTTCCTCGATCCCGTTCACCCACCCCTGCCACGCCAGCACCCCGATGATGAACAGGCTGAGCACGGTGGTGACCACCTCGACCGCCGCTGCAGGACGGGGGGGCAGCTTGGACACGAGCATCTCGACCCGCACGTGGCCCTTGACCTGCTGGGTGTACGCGAGGCCGCACAGCACGAACACCGCCATCAGGTAGCTGGAAAGCTCCATGGTCCCCGGGATCGGGCGGGACCACACCGCGCGCCCCACCACCTCTGCCGAGGTCAGCGCCATCATCGGCAACACCATGAACATGCTCACGTAGGACAGGGTTCGCGTGGCCCCCTGGATCCACCTGCGAAACGCGGACCGGTTTTCCATGAGTTCTCCGTCCCCCGGCGGCGCGCCGGGCCCGGCAGCGGGCGGTCCGGAACCCGGACCGCCCGCTGCCGCCGCTGCCGCTTCCGGGCTACTTGCCGTGCCACTCCTGGGGGAACGCGGTGCACTGGACGCCGCGCTTCTCGGCGATCTGGTTGTACATCAGCACCGCCTCCTTGGCGTCCTTGCCCTCGGCCTCCAGCTTGGCCACCCACTTCTTGGTCTGCTCCTGGAACCGCCTGGCCCACCGGGCCTGCTCCTCGGGCGGCAGCTCGTACAGGGTGACCCCCTGGGCCTTGATCTCCTTGATCATGTCGGTGTAGACCGCGTGGTCCAGGCCGCCGGTGGCCGCGTACGGGTTGCCCACCACCTCCTCGATGATCTTCTTGAGGTCGTCGGGGGTCCGGTCCCAGGACTTCTGGTTCATGATCACCCCCTCGGCCACGCAGCCGAACGTGGCCTGGACCCCGTACTTGGCCACCTCGTACAGCTTGAACGCCAGCACCAGGGGCGGGCAGGTCACCAGGCCGTCGATCGTGCCGGTCTCCAGGGCCAGGTACACGTCGCCCAGGGGCATGAACACCGGCTCGGCGCCCAGGGCCTTGATGTAGTTGGTCTGGTGGCCGCCCGGGGTCCGGATCTTCAGGCCCTTCAGGTCCTCCATGGTCTTGACCGGCTTGCGGGTCCACAGGAACGCCTGGATGCAGCCGTTGAGTTCGAGCACCTTGACGCCGGGGAACTCGTCCTTGAGTTCCTTCTCGTACATCTCCCGGCCGATGTCGGCGGCCTTGGCCTTGCTGTCCACGGTGCTGGCCAGGGACAGCACGTCGGTCTTGGGAAACCGGCCAGGGGTCCAGGACGCGGTGAAGTACCCCATGTCCGACAGGCCGTTCTTGACGATGTCGTAGTGCTCGGGGCCCTTGCCCAGGGCGCCCCCCGCGTACAGGGTGTAGGTGATCCGGCCGTTGCTGCGCTTCTTGAGTTCCTCGAGCATCGGCTTCCACACCGTCTTCACCTCCCGGCTGGCCGGGGGGTGCCAGGTGCTGAACTTGATGTGGATCGTGTCGGCGGCCCGGGCCGCTCCGGGCACCAGCAGGCCCACGGCCAGGGCGCCCAGCAGGGCGGCGCGGAACAAGCGGTTGGTCGTACCCATGGCGTTCTCCTCCTTTCGGGGGTCGCCCTCGGAACGGCGACCGTTCGTTGGTTGCGTCGCAGCCCGCCGGGCCGGTCACCAGCTGGGCGGAGCCACCACCCAGACCACCTCCACGTCCTCTTGCCCCTCGTTCGTCCAGTCGTGGGGGATCCGGGACGAGTAGTAGAAGCTCTCGCCGGGGCCCACCTCGTACCGGGCCCCCCCCACCGTGATCGTGAGGCGTCCCTTGATCACCACCCCGAACTCCTCGCCGGCGTGGGTGTACGCCTCCCCCGACCCCTGCCCCGGGGCGACCACGGTGTAGAACGGCTGGATCAGCTTGCCCTGGGTGGACCGGACCAGCTGCTGGACCCGGGCGTTCCACTTGCGCACGAACACGTCGCGCCGGTCCTCGACCCGGGTCACCACCGGTTCTTCCTCGTCCTCGTCCCGGAAGAAGTCGACGATGTTCACCCCCAGGGCGTCCGCGATCTTCCGCAAGGTGGCGATCGAGGGCGAGGTGTGCCCGTTCTCGACCTGGGACAGGTGGGCGCCGGTGCACCCCACCCGGTCCGCCAGCTGCTTGAGGGTGAGCCGCCTCGTCTCCCGCATCGCCCTGAGCTTTTGCCCGATCTCGTCTGGCACCCCGGAGGCTCCTGCGCGTCCCGTGCGCTAACTAACAGTTACTTAATATAAAGAAATATTTGGTTATGAATAGCCGACCGCCCCCCGCCTGTCAACCCCAAAAACAAACACCGTCTTGTCCCCGGCCGGAAAAAGGACGTTCGCACACCCGGACAGGGTAGGCGCTCCACCAGCCCCCCACCCCGCACTACCCAAGGGGAAGGGTAGGGATCTGGCAATCCTTTCGTTGGGTTTAGCAATGCAAGCTGGAAGACGCCCCGGCCGGGCCCGGGGAGCCGGCCCGGCGGAACGTGCAGAGGGCCTCCGGCTTCTGCCCGCGCCCCGGGTTCAGCGGCGCCGGGCGCGGGGGCGGCGGTGGGCGAGCAGCCAGTCGTACAGCCGCCGGTCGGCGTACACTGCGGTCCACACGTCGTGGCCCGCGTCCGGGTGTACGGTGAACCGCACGGGTGCGCCGCACCGCCGGAGGGCGTCCACCATCTCCCGGCTCGCCGAGACGGGCACCACCGGGTCCCGGCCGCCGTGGAACGCCCACACCGGCAGCCGGCGCAGCCGGCCGGCCCGCCTGGGGTCGCCTCCCCCGCACACCGGCGCCACGGCCGCGAACCGGTGGGGCTGTGCCACGGCCAGGGTCCAGACGCCGTACCCGCCCATGCTCAGACCGGTCAGGTACACCCGGTCCGGATCCACCGGGTGGCGGTCCGCCACCGCGTCCAGGAGGGTCGCGAGCCGCGGCGCGATCCAGGTCTGGCCGGACGGGCACTGGGGAGCGGCGAGCAGGAACGGGAAGTCGGGCCACGCCTCCACCGCGCGGGGGGGGCCGTGGCGCCGGACCCGCGCCAGGTCGTCCCCCCGCTCGTGGACCCCGTGGAGGAACAACAACAGCGGCCACCCCTCCGGCGGCGTGGAAGCAGCGGGTTCGAACACCAGACACCGATAGCCCGCTCGCAGGGGCTCGGGGGACCAGGGCACGGCGACTCCGGGGCGCGGGGGTCAGAGGCCGGAGGTCAGAGGACAGTAAACGGGTCGTGGCCCACGGATCCGGCAACGTTACTTTCCCCTTTTCCGGGCCTCGCAGGGGCCTGACGACGCTTCCAGTGTACCGCACCCCGTCCCGACTTGCGCAGCGGGGCCTCCGGGCCGATCATTCCCGGGTACTGACACACCCCCTTACCGAGGAGGTCGCCATGATCCGGTTCACCAGCCCCGAGCCCGCCGTCGACCCGGACCACGCCGTCCTGCGCCGGCACGCCCTGGAGGTGTTCCGGGCGGCGGTCGAGGCGGCCGACCCCGGCCGGGCCGTCCGGGACCACCTGGAGATCCGCGGGAATACGTTGCGGGTGGACGCGGTGGACGGCCCCCGCGAGATCGCCCTGCCCGGGCCGGGCCGGGGCCGGGTGTGGGTGGTGGGCGCGGGCAAGGGGTCGGCGCCCATGGCCCAGGCGCTGGAGGACCTGCTCGGCGACCGGGTCGCCGGCGGGCTCGTGTGCGTCAAGGACGGCCACGCCGGCCCGACCCGCCGGATCGAGCTCCGGGAGGCGTCCCACCCGGTGCCCGACGCCCGCGGGGTGGCCGCGGCGGAGCGGATCGCCGAGATCGTGGAAGCCGCGGGGGAGCACGACCTGGTGGTGTGCGCCCTGTCCGGCGGCGGCTCGGCCCTGCTCACCCTGCCGGCCGAGGGCCTCACCCTGGACGACCTGCGCGGCCTCACCGACGTGCTGCTGGCGTGCGGTGCGTCGATCGACGAGATCAACACCCTGCGCAAGCACGTGTCCCGGGTCAAGGGCGGCCAGCTCGCCCGGATCGCCCGCCCGGCTTCCGTGGTGAACGTGGTGCTGTCGGACGTGGTGGGCGACCGGCTCGACGTGATCGCGTCCGGCCCGCTGTCGGCAGACCCCACCACCTTTGCCGACGCGTGGGAGATCCTGAAGCGCTACGCCGTGGCGGACCGGGTTCCCCGGGCGGTCCGGGACCGGATCCGGGCCGGCGTGGCCGGCCAGGTACCGGACACCCCCAAGCCCGGCGATCCGGCCCTGGCCGGGGTGGTGCACGCGGTGGTCGGCTCGAACCTGCGCAGCCTGGAGGCGGCCGCGGCGCGGGCCCGGGAGCTGGGCTACGCGCCCCTGGTGCTCTCTTCCCTGGTGGAGGGGGAGGCCCGGGAGGCGGCCCGGGTGCTGGCCGCGGTGGCGAAGCAGTGCCGCCTGACCGGCGCGCCGGTCGCGCCGCCGGCGTGCATCCTGGCCGGGGGCGAGACCACCGTGACCCTCCGGGGAGACGGCCGGGGGGGGCGCAACCAGGAGATAGCCGTGGTGTTCGGGCTGGAGGTGGCGGGGTGGGACGGGATCGCGGCCCTGTCCGGGGGCACCGACGGCACGGACGGCCCCACCGACGCGGCCGGGGGCGTGGCCACCCCGACGAGCACGGCCCGGGCCCGCCGGCGCGGCCTGGATCCGCGCGCGGTCCTCGCGAGGAACGACAGCTACCCGTACCTGGACGCGATCGGCGACCTGGTGCGCACCGGCCCCACCCGCACCAACGTGATGGACGTGCAGGTGCTGCTGGTGGCGTAGCCTTTTTCATCGGCTTTCCAGAAAAATTCCGACACCGTTTCAGTTCCGGTTTGGCCCAGTCGATCAGTGGGGGAAACCGGGGGAGGCCGGGGCGATGACGCTTCCGGCCGCAGCCCGGTTTTCCCGTTTCCGGAAACGACGATTCGGAGGTGTTGGAGATGAAGCTGGGCGTCAAGATCACCGTGCTGGCCGTGTCGGGGGTGGTCGCGCTGGGAGCGATCTCGGCCGTGACCTCGGTGGTGTCGTTGCGCGAGGCCGGCAAGGCCCAGGTGGAGAAGATCCGCCAGGAACTGGTCGCGGCCAAGAAGGAGAAGCTCCAGGACGTGGTCCGCAGCATCTATACGATGGTGGCCGAGGCCCACCGGGACGCCAACGATCCGGCCGCCATCGCGGACCGGTACCGGGGCCGGCTCCGGAACCTGGTGGGGCTCGCGTACCAGGCGATCGAGTCGGCCTACAACCTGCCGGGCCTGGACGAGGCCCAGCGCCAGGCCCGGGCCCGGGAACTCGTGGCGCAGATGCGCTACGACGGGAAGAACTACTTCTGGATCAACGACCTGCAGCCCGCCATGGTGATGCACCCGATCAAACCCCAGTTGGACGGCAAGGACCTGTCCGGGTTCGAGGACCCCAACGGCAAGCGGCTGTTCGTGGCGTTCGTCGAGGCCACCGCCAAGGACGGGGAAGGGTTCGTGGACTACCTGTGGCCCAAGCCCGGGTCGGAACAGCCCGTGCCCAAGCTGAGCTTCGTCAAGCGGTTCGAGCCGTGGGGCTGGATCGTGGGCACCGGGGTGTACCTGGAGGCGGCAGAGGCCCGGGTGAAGGAGGACCTGCTGCGCACCATCGCGTCCCAGCGGTACGGGCCCGACGGCAAGGACTACTTCTGGGTCAACGACATGGACGCGGTGGTGCTGATGCACCCGATCAAGCCGTCCCTGAACGGCAAGGATCTCACCGATCTCAAGGATCCGGACGGCACCTACATCTTCCGGGAGTTCGTGAAGACGTGCCGGGAGAGCGGCGAGGGGTTTGTGCCGTACCGGTGGCCCAAGCCCGGATCGGACGACCCGGTGCGCAAGCTCAGCTACGTGCGGCTGTTCGCCCCGTGGAACTGGGTGATCGGCACCGGGGTGTACCTGGACGATATCGACGCCAAGATCGCCCAGGTCGAGGCCGAGGTAAAAGCCGCCGAGAACCGCCAGATCCGGCTGCAGGCCGGCGGGATCCTGGGGATCACCCTGCTCGCGGCGGTCGTTGCCGGGCTGTTCGCCCGGCGGTTGGGCCGGCCGATCGCGCGGATCACCGAGACCCTGCGGGACATCGCCGAGGGCGAGGGCGACCTGACCCGGCGCCTGCCCCTCAAGTACAAGAACTGCGGCGAGATGAAGCAGTGCGGGCACCAGGAGTGCGCGTGTTACGGCAAGGAACTTCCGTGCTGGAGCCTGGTGGGGTCGATGCAGCCGCTCCGGGAGAACATCACGTGCCCGTCGGTGCTGTCGGGCAAGATCACCGACTGCTCAACCTGCGAGGTGTTCCGGGCGGCCCAGAAGGACGAACTCAGCGAGATGGCCAACTGGTTCAACATCTTTGCCGAACGGGTCCGGTACCTGGTGGCCGAGATCAAGAGCACCTCCACCGAGATGGCGGCCACGGCCGAGCAGATGTCGGGCGCGACCAACCAGATGGCCGCGAGCAACGAGCAAGTGCTCGCCCAGGCCCAGGCCGTTGCCACCGGGAGCGAGGAGATGAGCGTCACCGTCCAGGAAGTGGCCCGGAGCACCCAGTCGGTGCGGGAGGCGTCCGAGCAGGCCCGCGGCGCTGCCGGCGACGGGGGGCAGGTGGTCACCGAGGCGGCGGACGCCCTGCGCGACATCGCGCGGGTGGTGGAACAGGCCGCGGGCACGGTGCGGGACCTGGGCGGCGAGAGCGAGAAGATCGGCACCGTGGTCCAGGTGATCGAGGACATCGCGGATCAGACCAACCTCCTGGCCCTGAACGCCGCGATCGAGGCTGCCCGGGCCGGGGAGCACGGCCGGGGGTTCGCAGTGGTGGCCGACGAGGTCCGCAAGCTCGCCGAGAAGACCGTGAAGGCGACCCAGGAGATCGCCGAGACCGTGACCCGGATCCAGGGGGAGAGCCGCCGGGCCGTGGACGCGATCGACAAGGGGATCGACACCGTTGTCCAGGGCCGGAAGCTCGGCGAACAGGCCGGGGACTCGATGCGGTCGATCGAGCAGCAGGTGGCGGACGCGGCCGACCAGACCGAGCAGATCGCCGCGGCCACCGAACAGCTTTCGGCCACGATCCACGAGATGGCGACCAACATGGATCAGATCGCCAAGGGGGTGGAGACCAACGTCCACACCACGTCGGACGTGGCCGACACCGCCCGGGCCGTGGCCGACCGGGCCGAGAAGCTCAGCGCCCTGGCCGGGCGGTTCAAGACGTAAGACCCCGCGCCAGTCCGGACGAAGGGGAGGCCCCTGCAGGGGCCTCCCCTTTTTCGTCGCCCGGTGAGCGGGGCGGGAACTACCAGGATGCGGAAAACCCCATCCGTGGGTTTTCCGCGACGGCCTCTCGGGGTCGGCCCCGTGACTCGCCCCTTCCATGGGGCGCCTAGCAGGTTGCTTTTTCCGCAACCCGCTACGGGTGGGACGCGCCGGGGTGGTAGGTCAGGGTCACCCGGAAGTGGTACGGCGCGCCGTCGTAGCCCCAGTCGTCGTCGGGCTCGTCGGCCGACACGTAGTCGAAATCCCCCACGCTCAGGTAGAACCGGCCGGCCCACGCGTCGCCCACCCAGAACGGGTCGCCGCCCGCCTCGGGCGCGGTCACGTCCAGGGCAGCGGCGGTCACGTCCGGGTCGCCCGCGCTGGCGAAGAACCCGTTGGAGTCCCCGGGCCGGTCCACCAGGATTCCGTTCCCGTTGGGGTCCCGGTACAGCCTCCACACGTACTCCACCTCGGAGCCCGGCTCGCCCACGTGCAGGTCGATCCGGATCTCGTAGTACCACACGTCCGCCACCGGCTCGACCCCGTCGTCCAGGGCCTCCAGGTCCAGGGCGAACCAGTCCTGGTCCCCCCGGTAGTCCACGTAGCCCCCGATCCACGGCAGCGCGATCGTGGTCACCCCGTCCGCGGTGGTCCGGGTGACGCCGTCCGGCACCGTGGGCCCGTTGAACGCGAGCAGGGTGGTGTTGGCGTTGAACCGCTGCTGGACGAGGGCGTTGCGTTCAAGCCGCACCGGCTCGGCCGAGGCGTCCCCGGCCTCGTCCACCTCGCTAAAGTACACCGCTCCCGGCGCCTCCGCGTCGGCCGGCAGTTCCGCCGGGATCTCGGCCAGGTGCGCCCGGATCCGGTAGGGCACGTCGGGCTCGCCCTCGTCCCCCTGGCCGTCGGCCACCCGGAAGAAGTACGAGATCGGGTCCACCGGGTCGGACGGTGTGAGCAGCAGGCTGGTCTCGAGCCGGGTCGGGCCGTCCTCCCCGTAGGGGTCGCCCACCTTGTCCAGGAGGCCGTCACCGATCACGGCGAGCGCGAGGTCCGTCCGGGTGGCGTCGTCGGTCTCCAGGAACACCTCGAGCACCCGGTACGCGCCGGTGTCGGTGGCGACCGCGTACCAGTCCTCGTCGCCCCGGTACGCGATCCGCCCCTCCGCCCACCCGTCGGCCGGCCCGGCGTCGGGGTCCAGGGCGAGGGCGGTGTCGATGGTGTCGTTACCCGGTGCGGCCTCGGCCGGGTCGTCCACCCACTCCACGGTGGCGGACACCGCGTACGGCGCCGAACCGGTCACGTCCTGGCCGTCGGCAGCCCGGATCCGGACGAGATACGGACCGTCTTCGGCCCGGACCTGGGTCCGGTAGGTGGTGGATCCGCCCACGTAGTCGTGGGTCACCACCACCGCGCCGGCCGCGTCCACGAGTTGCACGTTGTACCGGAACGCCGCGCCCGAGCCCGCGTCGTCGAACGCGAGTTCGAGCACCGGGATGCCGGTGCCCGAGCCGACGTCGGCCGCGGCGTACCAGTCCTCGTCGCCCAGGTAGTCCACGGAGCCCTCTGCCCGGTACGAGCCCGCAGCCGCGTCAAAGACCAGGGGCGCGGCGTCCTCGGCCCGGTCGTCGGCCGCCACCTCGCCTGCGGCCACGGGGGCCACCGAGATCCCGTACGGCGAGGCCTCGTCCGCATCGTCCCGGCCAAAGTCCTGGACGACCACGTAGTAGGTGCCCACGGCCAGGTGCGGCACCAGCCGGTACGCGTGGCGCTGGGGGCCGGCGTACCCGGCCACCCGCTGGCCGTCCTCGTCGTACAGGTCGATGGCGAGTTCCACGTCCGTGCCGCCCGGGTACGGGCTGAACGACACGTCCACCGCGTACACACCGTCGGCGGCCACGTCGAACCGGTAGCAGTCCACGTCCCCCACGTACGCGATCCGATCCCGAACCGGTTCCACGTCTTCCCCGACCTCCAGGGCCACAGCGCCGGCGAAGTTGCCATCCTCGCCGTCGCCGGCATCCGGGAAGTCCACCGTGAGGTAGTACGGTCGGTCCGACGCCTCGTCGTCCAGCAGGTCCCGCACCGCGATGTACAGGTCCTTGGGCGCGTCCACGTACACGTCGAGTTCCAGGTCGGCGGGCACCTGGCCCCCGTCCGGTGCGTGGTCGCCGTACAGCCGGACCCGGCCCCCCGACCCGTCCTCCTCGTACACGGCCACGGACAGGTCCACGTCGGGCCGCACGGTCTCCGACGTCACCCGGATCCGGAGCACGTTGTTGGCCTCCACGGCCCGGAAGTGGTACCAGTCCACGTCCCCCACCCGGCCGATGGTGCCCGACACGGTCCGGCGCAGCGCCAGTTCGGTTATCCCGCCGTCGTCGTCGCCGCCCCCTCCCCCGGTGGAGCACGCCCCCAGGGCGAGCCCGAGCACGGCCGTCCAGAGCAGATATCTCGTCTTCATGGCTTTCACCTCGTCACGGCATGAGCCGGAAGTCGCCCGGCGTGAGCACGACCGTCCGGTTGTCGTTGTTGATGTTCACCACCACGTCGGCCACGCGGAACACCGGGGGGCCGTCCGGGTCGTCCTCGGGGACCTGGGCCACGAACACCCGGATCCGGTTCTCCCCGGGCAGCCGCACCCACACCCCGTCCTCGGCGTACCCGAGGGTGTCCCGAATGTCGATATTGGAAATCTCGAACGAGAACTGGCGCACGTAGGTGGGCAGTTCCTCGCCCTGGTCCAGCGGCACCAGCCCCCGGTCCACCACGCTGTACTGGTAGCTGTAGCGCTGCCGGATCCTGGGGTCGTCCGAGGTGACGTTGGTGTGCTGCTGCACCTCGAGCCAGTCCTGGGCGCCGTCGAAGTCGCTGTCCACGGTGGGCTGGACCTCCAGGGGGTTGGTGCCCGAGAAGAACTCGACGCCGTCCGGGATGCCGTCCAGGTCGGTGTCCACGACCCGGCGGTTGGTGCCCTTGACGTACTCCTCGCAGTCGTTCAGGCCGTCGTCGTCGGTGTCGGGCCACACCCCGTCCGGCATGGTGTCGCACGGGCTGTCCGGGGCCAGGGGGTCGAGTTCGTGGCCCGGGGAGCTGAGCTTGACCTCCACGTAGTCTCCCAGGCCGTCGGCGTCGGTGTCCGCCACCCTGGGGTCGGTGCCGTGGGCGGCCTCTTACGCGTCGATCAGGCCGTCCCCGTCGCTGTCGGTGTAGACCAGCTCCACGCCCGGCCGCACGTTCAGGTTGTAGGCCACCAGGTACTTGATCTTGTACTCCACGGTCAGGCGCATATCGACCATGCTGATGAAGTCGATCGCCTCTGCGCTCTCGAACCGCCGGTACTGGCCGTTGCCCCGTTCGGCCATCACTTCCAGGGTGTTCTCGGCCGCGGCCAGGGCCTGCTGCCCCTCGTCCGTGGGCGGGAACATACCGGTGAGCAGGAAGGTGTGAAAGTTGAACCCGCCCACGCCCCGGTCCTCGGTCATGGCCGCGATGTCGGCCACCGCGTTCCAGATGTCCCGGTCGTCCTGGGTCCCGCCCTGGACGTTGGGCATGCCGTCGCTCAGGAACACCACCACGTACTTGGTGCGGGTGAGCACAGCCTCGTCGGCCGTTCCCCGGAT
>JAJRUI010000121.1 GCA_024277875.1 Deferrisomatales bacterium | reverse complement strand
CGTGTCGGTCCGGCACCCGGTCACCCGCACCAGGGCCTCGAACACGTCCTCCTGGGTGAGGATGCCGAGCACTTCCCCGCCGTCCCCCACCACCGGCAGACACCCGATCCGGTTGTCGTGCATCAGGAGCGCGGCCTTCTCGATCGGGTCGCCGGGCCCCACGCGCAGGGGGTCGGCGCGCATCGCCTCGGCCACCTGGGCCTGGGACAACAGGTAGTGCATCTCGTACACGTCCAGGGTGGTGGCCCGGCTCGGGGAGAACTCCTTGAGGTCCCGGTCGGTCACGATGCCCACCAGCCGGTCCCCGTCCATCACCGGCAGGTGGCGGATGTCGTTGTCGCGCATCACGTGGATCGCGTGGGAGATGCTGTCCGACGCCTGCACCCGGTGGGGGTTGGGGCTCATCCACTTTTTCACGAGCATGGGGGCTCCTCCTGGGAAAAAAGGGAGAAATCGGGTGGACCGCCGCGGCCCGCCCTTGAGTTTCGTGCAGAATGCTACAAAACTTGAACCCCGTCCACCCGCCCCAACGCCCTGCCCGGAGGCGCTCCGTGAACGTCGCCGACCGTCGCGACCTGTTCCCCGTGACCCGCAGCCTCGCCTACCTGAACCACGCGGGTGTGGCCCCGATCTCCACGCCCGTGGCCCGGGCGATCCGCGCTGCCACGGACGAGTGCCTGGTGTGGGGCGCCCACCGGTACGACCGGCTGCTCCGGGGAGTGGCCGCGACCCGGCGCTCGGCCGCCCGGCTGCTCGGCACGGATCCCGCGAACGTCGCATTCGTCAAGAACACCTCCGAGGGGGTCGCCCTGGTGGCCGAGGGGCTCGGTCTCGGGCCCGGCGACGTCGTGGTGGTGCCCGAGGGCGAGTTCCCGGCCAACGTGTACCCGTGGCTCAACCTGGGCCGCCACGGGGTGCGGGTGCACCGGGTTCCGATGCAAGGCGGCCGCATCGGGCTGGACGACTACCGGGCTGCCCTGGACCTGCCCGGGGTGCGGGTGCTGGCCGTGTCGGCCGTGGCGTTCGGCACCGGCTTCCGCAACGATCTTGCCGCCTTGGGGCAGCTGTGCCGGGATCGGGACGTGTTCTACTTCGTGGACGCGATCCAGGCCCTGGGGTGCATCCCCCTGGCGCCCGGCGACCACGGGATCCACGCCCTGGCCGCGGACGCCCACAAGTGGCTCCTGGGGCCCGAGGGCGTGGGGCTCCTTTACGTGGCCCCTGGGGCGGCGGACCGGCTCCACCCGGTGATCGTGGGGTGGAAGTCGGTGCGGGATCCCCTGGCGTTCGACCGGATCCGGTTCGACCTCAGACCGGACGCGGGCAAGTTCGAGCCCGGCAGCCTGCCCGTGATCGCGCTCCACGGCCTCGGGGCAGCCGTGGATCTGCTGCTGGACGTGGGCGTCGGCCGGGTGTGGAACCGGGTGGCGAAACTGACCGGCCGGCTCCGGGAAGGGCTCGCGGAGCGCGGGTACCCGGTCCTGTCGAGCCCCGAGCCGGCCGAACGCAGCGGCATCGTCGCGTTCGCGCCTCGCACCGGGCCCGAGGGCCTGGCCCGCCGCCTCCAGGACCGCGGCGTGTTCGCGGCGGCCCGGGGCAAAGGCCTGAGGATCTCACCGCATTTCTACAACGATTCCAGCGATATCGACCGATTTTTTCATGCCCTGGACGAAGCGGACGACCCGGGAAGGGAGGCAGCCCCATGATCCGAAAGCCCGCCGTTGCCGGCCAGTTCTACCCGGGCTCACCGGAGGCGCTCCGGGCGTTCCTGGACGGCGTGGTCCGAACTCCGCCGGCAGGGGCCGGGCCCGCGATCGGGGTGGTGTCGCCCCACGCCGGGTACGTGTACTCCGGCCGGGTAGCCGGGGAGGTGTTCGCCGGCGTGGTCGTGCCCGACACGGCCTTGCTGCTCGGCCCCAACCACACCGGCCTGGGCACCGAGGCGTCCGTGGCCACGGACGAGGCGTGGGCCACGCCCCTCGGGCCGGTGCCCGTGGACGCCGGCCTCGCCCGGGCCCTGCTCGCCGCCTCTCCCCTGTTCCAGGCGGACTCCCTGGCCCACGCCCACGAGCACTCCCTGGAGGTACAGCTTCCGTTCCTGGTGCACCGGAACCCGGACGTGCGGATCGTGCCGGTGGCCCTGGCCCTGCGCCGCAGGGACGACGCCCTCGAGGCGGGCCGGGCCGTGGCCGAGGCAGTGGCCGGGCACCCGGCGCCGGTCCTCCTCGTGGCCAGCACTGACATGACCCACTACGAGTCCGAGGCACAGGCACGGGAGAACGACCGGCTCGCCCTGGAGAAGGTCCTCGCCCTGGACCCCGGGGGCCTGCTCACCACGGTGCGCCGCCACGACATCTCGATGTGCGGCGCGGTGCCCACCGCGGTGATGCTGGAGGCCGCCCGCCGGCTGGGGGCCACGGGTGCGGAGTTGGTGCGCTACACCACCTCGGCCGAGGCCAGCGGGGACACCCGGCGGGTGGTCGGGTACGCCGGGGTGGTGGTCCGCTGAAGACCGGCCCGAACGGTCTTGACAGGCCCGGGGCCGTCCGGTATAAACCGCCCTTCACGCGCTGGGGGATCGTCTAATGGTAGGACAGCGGACTCTGGATCCGTGAATGAGGGTTCGAATCCTTCTCCCCCAGCCAACACCGAAAACAGCTGCGGTCCCTTCGTCTAGCCCGGCCTAGGACACCGGCCTCTCACGTCGGCGACACGGGTTCAAATCCCGTAGGGACCACCATTCGAAGCCCCCGGACCGCGCGTCGGTTCCGGGGGCTCTTTTCGTGTCCAGCCGGAGGGAACCGCCGCCCCAGGACCCGGCCTGGCACCCCGCGTGGCTGGGCACACAGACAGTCAAAAGCATTGCCGCACGCCCCCGGGGTTGCGCCCGGTTCCAGCCGAGTGCGCGGTCTGCCGAGCAGTACCCCCCGGGGCCCACCCGGCGGGCGGTGCGCGCCGGAGCGGTTCCTGGCCCGGCCTACCGGGCGGTCCACCCCAGGTCGATCAGGTGGCCGGCGCCGGTGATCGCGGAAGCACGCTCGGAGGCGAGGTACAGGGCGAGGTCGGCCACCTCGGACGGCTCGATCAACCGTTTGACGGCCGCGGGTTCGAGCATGATCTTGCGGACCACCTCGTCCTCGCTGATGCCGTGGGTGCGCGCCTGGTCCCGGATCTGGCTCTCCACCAGGGGGGTTCGCACGTAGGCCGGGCAGATCGCGTTCGCCGTGATCCCGTGCCCGGCCACCTCCAGGGCCACGGCCTTGGTGAGACCCATCAGCCCGTGTTTGGCCGAGATGTAGGCGGTCTTGTACGGGCTCGCCACCACCCCGTGCAGCGAGCTGATGTTGACGATGCGGCCCCAGCCGTTCGCCTTCATCGCGGGCACCAGGTGCTTGATCAGCTGGAACGGGGCCACCAGCATCACCTGGATCATCCGCGCCCAGACCTCCTCCGAGAACGCTTCCACCGGCGCCACGTGCTGGAGCCCGGCGTTGTTGACCAGGAGGTCCACCCGGCCAGCCGCCCCCTGGAGGGCGCGCCGGGCGAGGTCGCGGACCGCGACCATGTCCGCGAGATCGGCCTTCAGGAACGTCCCCCCGACCTCCCCGGCCACGCGCGCCCCCGACTCCTGGAGGTCGTTGACCAGGACCCGGGCGCCAGCCCTGGCGAACGCGCGGGCCACCGCCTCGCCGATGCCGCTGCCCGCCCCGGTGATCAGGGCCGTCTTTCCGGTCAGGTCCACGAGAGGCTCCTTTCGGATGGGTCGTTGCAACAGGACCTGCCCCACGCGCCGAACCACGCGGCCCGGCACGCCGGCGATCGTCGGGCCCGGGCTAGGGGTCTTTCGGGGCGGAGCGGGAACGTGCGAACGCCAGGATCTCGCCGACGATGCCCCGGCGGAACGCCAGCACGCACACCACGAAGATCGCCCCGGTGATCACCGTGACCCACGAACCGAACCCGGCCAGGTAGTTGTTCAGGGTGACCACCAGCAGCGCCCCCACCACCGGCCCGAACTCGGTGCCGAGCCCTCCGAGCAGTGTCATCAGCACCACCTCGCCCGAGGTGTGCCAGTGCACGTCCGTGAGGGAGGCGAGCTGGAACACCAGGGACTTGGTCCCCCCGGCCAGGCCGGCCAGGGTGGCCGACAGCACGAACGCCAGCAGCTTGTAGCGGTGCACGTCGTATCCCAGGGAGACCGCCCTGGGCTCGTTTTCCCGGATCGCCTTCAGGACCTGGCCGAACGGCGAGTGGATTGCCCGGTACACCACCCAGAAGCCGAACAGGAACACGGCCAGGACGAAGTGGTACATGACCAAGGGGTTGTCCAGGGGCAGCACGCCAAACAACACCCCCCGGGGCACCCCCTGGATCCCGTCCTCCCCCCCGGTGAACTCGAGCTGGAGGCTGAGGAAGTAGATCACCTGGGCGAGCCCCAGGGTGATCATGGCGAAGTAGATGCCGGACCGGCGGATCGCGAGCCACCCGATCACCAAGCCCAGGACTGCGGCACAAGCCGTTCCGGCCAACAGGCCCAGCCCGGGAGAGAACCCCAGGGACTTCACCGTGTAGGCCGTGACATACCCGGCCGAGCCCAGGAACGCGGCGTGGCCGAACGACAGCAGCCCGGTGTAGCCGAGCAGCAGGTTGAACGCGCACGCGAACAGCGCGAAACATAGCACCTTCATCGCGAACACCGGATAGACCACGTAGGGGGCGACGAGCCCGGCGGCCAACAGAAGGCCGCCCCCCAGCCACCGTCCGTTGCCGCGCGCGGGCACCGTCTACGCCTCCCGCCCGAACAGCCCGGCCGGCCGCACCAGCAGGACCAGGGCCATGATCACGAACACCACGACGGCCGACGCCTCCGGGTAGAACACCTTGGTGAGGCCCTCGACCACGCCCAGGCCGAGCCCGGTGACGATCGAGCCGAAAATCGATCCCATGCCGCCGATGACCACCACCGCGAACACCACGATCACCAGGTTCGAGCCCATGACCGGGTTCACCTGGTAGATCGGCGCCGCCAGCACCCCGGCGAACGCGGCCAGGGCCACGCCGAACCCGTAGGTGAGGGTGACCATCACCGGCACATTGATCCCGAACGCCTGGAGCAGCCGGGGGTTCTCGGTGCCTGCGCGGAGGTACGCGCCCAGTTTGGTCCGTTCGATCACGTACCAGGTGCCGAAACACACCACCAGGGAAGCCACCACCACCCACGCCCGGTAGATCGGCAGGTACATGAACCCCAGGTTCTCCCCCCCCTGGAGCAGCTTGGGCACCGGGTACGACAACCCCGAGATGCCGTACCCCTGACGGAACAACCCTTCGACGACGAGCGCCAGGCCGAAGGTGAGGAGCAGGCCGTACAGGTGGTCCAGCTGGTACAGGCGCCGGAGACACAACCGTTCGATCACGACACCGGTCAGCCCGACGACGAGAGGGGACAGGAGCAGCGCTGCCCAGTAGTTGATCCCGAGGTACTTCAGGCCCATCCACGCCACGAACGCCCCCATCATGTACTGGGCTCCGTGGGTGAAGTTGATGATGTTCAAAAGCCCGAAGATGACGGCGAGCCCCAGGCTGAGGATCGCGTAGAACGACCCGTTGATCAGCCCGATCAGGAGCTGGCCCAGAAACGCCTGGATCGGTATGCCGAACACCTCGCTCACTGCTCCGTCCCCTCGTCGTCGGCCCGAACGGGGCCTATCAGGATGCGGAAAACCCCCATCCGTGGGTTTTTCCGCAACCTGCTATTTCTTCACCAGCGGGCAGGTGCTCTTTTCCAGGGGCATGAACGCCTCGTCGCCGGGGATGACCCGGAGCACCTTGTAGTAGTCCCACTCGCCCTTGGACTCGGACGGTGACTTCACCTGCACGAGGTACATGTCGTGCACCATGCGCCCGTCGTCGCGGATCCACCCGTTCTTCGCGAACATGTCGTTGACCGGGATCGCTTTCATCGCCTTCATCACGGCGGTGGCCTCGTCGGTTCCCGCCTTCTCCACCGCCTTGAAGTAGTGCATCAACGAAGAGTACACACCCGCCTGCACCATCGTGGGCATGCGGCCGTGGCGCTCGTTGAACCGCTTGGACCACGCGCGGGTCTCGTCGTTGTAATCCCAGTAGAACCCGGTGGTGAGCTGCATGCCCTGGGCGGTCTCGAGCCCGAGGCTGTGCACGTCGGTCAGGAACACCAGCAGGCCGGCCAGGGTCTGGTTCGGGGTAATCCCGAACTCGCGGGCCTGCTTGATCGCGTTGGTGGTATCGGCACCGGCGTTGGCCAGGCCGATGATCTTGGCCTTCGACGCCTGGGCCTGCATCAGGAACGACGAAAAGTCGGCGCTCGGAAACGGGTGGCGGACCGCGCCGACGACCTTGCCGCCGCTCGCCTTGACCACCTCAGCCGTGTCCTTCTCCAGGGAGTGCCCGAACGCGTAGTCCGCGGTGAGGAAGAACCAGGTGTCCCCCCCCTCGGCCACGATCGCCTTGGCCGTGCCCACGGCCAGGGCGTACGTGTCATAGGTCCAGTGGACGTTCGTGGGGCTGCAGTTCTTGTTGGTGATCCGGGTCGACGCCCCCGTGGACACGATGGTGATCTTGTTCTTCTGCTTCGCCACCTCGAGCACCGCCAGGGCGCAGGAACTGGTGGGCAGGTCCACGATCGCGTCGACCTTGTCCTTGTCGTACCACTCCCGGGCCTTGTTGGCCGCGACGTCGGGTTTGTTCAGGTGGTCGGCCGACAGGATCTCGATCGGCTTGCCGAGCACCTTGCCGCCGAAGTCCTCGACCGCCATCTTGGCCGCCACCACCGAACCCGGACCCGCCAGGTCGGAGTAGGTGCCGGACATGTCGTTGAGCACGCCGATCCGGATCACACCGTCCGAGATCCCGCTGCCGGCCCACGCGGCCGCGGCGAGCAACACCGTTCCCAGTACACCCAGCACACGCACCAGCCTCTTCATCTCCGATCCTCCTTTTCCCCGTTGGACTGCCGTCACACTCCGAGGTACTCGTGCAGCGCCGCCATCTTCCCCTCCAGTTCCTCCTTTCGAATCATCTCGATCACCCGGCCGTGCTCCATCACATAGTGGCGGTCGGCCAGGGGCGCTGCGAAACGGAAGTTCTGCTCCACCATCACGATCGTGAACCCGTGCTCCTTCAGGCGCCGGATCGCGTCTCCAAGGGACTGCACGATCACCGGTGCCAGCCCTTCCGTGATCTCGTCCAGCAGGAGCAACCGGGCGCCCGTGCGCAGGATGCGGGCCAGCGCGAGCATCTGCTGCTCGCCACCCGACAGCCGCGTCCCCTGGGTCGCACCCCGCCCGCGCAGGTTCGGGAACATCTCGTAGATCTCGTCCAGGGGCATCCCCCCGGCTCCCACTTCCGGCAGGAGCAACAGGTTCTCCTCCACGGTGAGGCTCGAGAAGATCCCCCGTTCCTCTGGACAATAACCGATCCCCAGGCGGGCGATCCGGTGGGGGGGCAGGGCCACCGTCTCGGCGCCCCCCACCGAGATCGACCCCGAACGGCGGTCCACCAGGCCAAGGACCGCTTTCAGGGTCGTGGTGCGGCCCGCCCCGTTGCGGCCCAGCAGGGTCACCAACTCGCCCTCGCTCACGATGAAATCCACGCCGTGCAGCACGTGGGACTCGCCGTAGAACGCGTGCAGGTCGGCGACTCTCAAGATCTCCCGTGTGGCGTCAGGCATCTGCGTTCCCCACGTAGGCCTCCAGCACCCTCGGGTCCCGGGAGACCTCGTCGTACGTCCCCTCGGCCAGCACCTTTCCGCGCTGGAGCACGGTGATCGTGTCCGAGAGGTTGGCCACCACGCCCAGGTTGTGTTCCACCATCAGGACCGTTCGGTCGGCCGCGGCCTTGCGGATCAGCGCGGTCACCCGGGCCACGTCCTCGTGTCCCATGCCCGAGGTCGGCTCGTCGAGGAGCAGGACCTCGGGGTCCAGGGCCAGGGTGGTGGCGAACTCGAGCGCCCGTTTCCTGCCGTACGGGAGTTCCACCGCCGCGTGGCTCGCAAAACCCGCCAGATCCACGGTCTCCAGGATCTCCATGGCCCGGTCGTTGAGCACGTCGAGGACGCGCTCGGGCCGCCAGAACTGGAACGAGGTGCCGAGGGGCCGCTGCAGGGCCACCCGCACGTTCTCGAGCACGGTCAGGTGCAGGAACACCGCCGAGATCTGGAACGAGCGCACCAGCCCCTGCCGGGCCACCACGGCCGGCCGGCTCGAGGTGATGTCCACCCCTTTGAAGAAGATCCGGCCCGCCGTGGGGGCGAGGAACCGGGTCAGCAGGTTGAAGACCGTGGTCTTGCCCGCGCCGTTGGGCCCGATGAGGGCGTGGACGGTGCCGCGCCGGACCGCGAGGTCCACGCCGTCCACCGCCACAAACCCCTTGAAATCCTTGGTCAGGCCCCGGGTCTCCAGTACGATCTCTTCGGCCATCGCTTCCCAGACCAGACGAAATAAAACAATGTCAACGACTTCAAACTACCACTATTAACAGCAACTTGAAGGGTACACCTCAACACACAACACCCAGAACTAGAAAACAAACACAAACATCGTTATGATGTCAACACCGTTTCCACCCGCCCCTGGAGACCCGGGCCGCTCACGCCACGCCCGAACCGGCACACGCCGCCGACACGGCGTCCCGCACCCGGTCCACGAGGGACGAGACCGCCTCCCTGGAGATGACGAGCGGCGGACACAGGAGCAGGTGGTCTCCCCGGGTCCCGTCCGCGCACCCTGTGCCGGGATAGGTCAGGAGCCCCCGGTGGAACGCCGCCTCTGCCACCTGCCACGCGAACCCGAGATCCGGATCGAGGGGTTCCCGGGTGTTCCGGTCGGCCACGAACTCCACCCCGGCCAGGAGCCCGACGCCCCTCACGTCCCCCACCACGGGCAGGTCTGCCAGGGCGCTGCGCAGCCCGGCAAGCAGGGTCTCGCCCATCTGCTCGGCACGGGCCACCAGCCCGTGCTCCTCCAGGTACGCCAGGACCCGGTCGCCCACGGCCATGGACACGGGGTGCTGGTTGTAGGTGAAGCCGTGGACGAACGCGCCCGAGCCGTCCCGGACGGTGTCGTGGACCCGGCGGTGGACCAGCACGGCGCCCACTGCTGCGTACCCGCTGGCGAGCCCCTTTGCCAGGGCGACCAGGTCGGGCGCCACGCCCCAGCGGTCCAGGGCCAGCCCGCGGCCGGTGCGGCCCGCCCCCGTGAGCACCTCGTCGGCGATGAGCAGAATGTCGTGGGCGTCACAGATCTCCCGGATCCGGCGCCAGTAGCCCGGATGCGGCGCCACCGCGCCCAACGTGGCGCCCACCACCGGCTCGGCCAGGAACGCGGCCACGGTGTCGGCTCCCTCGTACCGCACCGCCCGGTCCAGGGCCTCGGCGCACGGCAGTGCGCACCCGTCAGGCTCGAGCCCGTACGGGCACCGGTAGCAGTAACACGGCTCGACATGGGGCGTGGCCGGGACCAGGGGATCGTACGGCCGCCGGCGCCCCACGTGCCCCCCGAACGCAAGGGCTCCCAGCGTGTTGCCGTGGTACGACCCCCAGCGGGAGACCACCTTGTGGCGCTCGGGCCGCCCCTTTTCCAGCCAGTACTGCCGGGCCAGCTTGACCGCGGTCTCCACCGCCTCGGACCCGCTGGAGACGAAGTACACCCTGTCCAGGTCCGGGGCCTGGGACAGGGCCGCCACCCTGCCGGCGAAACGCTCGCACGCGTCGGTCAGGAACGTGGCGCCGTGAACGAAGCTGACCTGCCGGCGCTGCGCCAGGGCTGCCTCTTCGATCTCCCGGACGCCGTGACCGATGGAGACCACGCACGCCGACGCGCACCCGTCCAGGTACCGGCGGCCGTCGGCGTCCCAGATCCACACCCCCTCGGCCCGGACGGCCCGGGGGTAGGCCCGGCCCGGTCTGCGCACGAACACGTGGGACATCGCGCCCTCAGCCGAGCCCCAGTTCCCGGAGCTTGTCCGGGCCGGGCACGCCCCGGGCGTCCCACCCCCGGGCCCGGTAGTACTCGTCCAGCATCTCCCGCAGGTGCACCACCATGCCCTTTGCCGGCCCGTCCGGCATGGGCTCTTCGAGCATCCGGGGCGGCAGGGTGTCGTGTTCGCCGCCGGAGCCCGCCCGTACGAGGAACAGGCGTTCGGCGTTGAAGATCCGCTCGCCGGCCCGCTCGAGTTCCTCCAGGGTGTACCCCGCGCCAGTGGCCGCGTTCAGGAGTTCCAGGATGCCCGTGGGCCGGATGTGCCGGTCCGGGGACACCAGGTTGCGGATCGTGAAGAACACGCACAGCCCGGCCGCGTCGATCAGGGCAAAGGTGTCTTGCCACTCGGCCACCAACTCGCCCTTGCCCCGCCACTCGTGCGGGTCGATCAGCGTCGGCACCCCCAGGATCTCGATGTACGCCGGGTCGCCCCGCATGTGGGACGCGCCGATGGGCGAGGTGGCGTAGGCGAGCCCCATGCCCTGCTCGCCCCGGGGGTCGTACCCCGCGAACTCCTGGCCCCGGGCCACCATGGCCAGTTCCGGGTGTCCGTACCGGGTGGCGAGCCGCAGGCTGCCCTCGGCGAGGAGGTCGCCGAACCCCTCCCGGAACGCGGTCAGGCGCGTGAACTCGACGAGACCACGGGCGTCCCCGAACCGGAGCCGGCGGCCCACGTCGGCCTCGGGCAGGAGGCCCCGCTCGGCCAACTCCATGGCGCACGCGAGGGTGGCGCCCATGGTGATGGTGTCGAGTCCCAGCTCGTTGCACAGGTAGTTGGCCTTGGTCACCGCGGCCAGGTCTCCCACGCCGCAGTCGCTGCCCAGGGAGTAAACGGTCTCGTACTCGGGCCCTTCGCCCTCGCCCTCGTACCCGGGCTCGTCCACCCGGGTCACCCGGCCGCACGCGATGGGACAGGAAAAGCACGCCCGCGCCTTGACCAGGAACCGCTCGGTCAGGGTCTCCCCGTGGAGCGCCTCCCACTGCTCGAACTGGCCGGCCTGGAAGTTGCGCGTGGGGAAGATCCCGGTGTTCTGGGTGCCCATGACCGTGACCGCGGTGCCGTGGCTCCGCAGGGGCGGCGGTTCGTCGCGATAGGTGTCGTTGAACCGGTCGAGATAGCCCTTGACCAGTTCCCCGAACCGGTCCGGGTCGTGGATCGCCACCTTTCCGGTGCCCCGCACGGCCACGGCCTTGAGGTTCTTGGAGCCCATGACCGCGCCCACGCCGGACCGGCCCGCAGCCCGGTCCCGGTCGTTCATGATCGAGGCGAACCGCACCCCGTTCTCCCCGGCCGGCCCGATGCACGCGACCCGGGTGCCCGGCCCGTGGGCGCCCACCAAGGCGTCGGTGGTGCCGTGGGTGGTCCGGCCCCACAGGCCCTCGGCCGGTCGCAGCTCGGCCCGGCCGTCATCGACCCACAGGTACACCGGCTCGGCCGCACGGCCCTGGAACACGACCGCGTCGACCCCGGCCTTTTTCAGGGAGGCCGGGAAGAACCCGCCCGAGTTCGAGCAGGTGAGCACGCCGGTCAGGGGAGACTTGGTGGTCACCACGTACCGGGCCCCGGTGGGCGCACGGGTCCCGGTGAGGGGCCCGGTGGCGAACACCAGCCGGTTCTCCGGCCCCAGCGGGTCGCAGGCGGGATCGACCTCGGCCAGCAGGTAGTGGATCCCGAGGCCCCGGGCGCCCACGTAGCCCTTGAGCACCCAGGGCGAGATCTCCTCCTCCCGCACGGTGCCCGCCGTCAGGTCCACCCGAAGCAGCCTGCCGTTCCACCCGTACATCGCGCGCCCTCCTTGTCGTTCGGGTCGCCCCGGCCCTCTGGCCCGCGTCACGGCCCGGCAAGCCCCAGCACGCGCCGGGCCTCGTCCGGGGTGGCCACGGGCCGGCCCAACTCCCCGGCCAGCCGCGCGACCCGGGACACCAGGTCCACGTTCCGGGCCAGCACGCCCCGGGCGTAGTAGATGTTGTCCTCCAACCCCACCCTGACGTGGCCGCCCATGAGGATGGCGTGCACGGCCATGGGGAGCTGGGCCCGGCCGATGCCCGACACGGTCCAGGTACTGCCCGGCGGGATCGTCTCCACCAGGTGCAGAAGGTTCTTCAGCGTGGCCGGAAGCGCGCCCTTCAGCCCGAGGACGAAGTTGAAGTGGAGCGGCGGGTCGGCGAGTCCGTTGCGCACGAGGTCCACGGCCCCCTCGACCATGGAAGTGTCGAACACCTCCATCTCGGGCTTGATGCCCAGCAGCTTCATCCGCTCGGCCAGCCGTTCCACTAGGTCCCGGGGGTTGGCGTACACCCCCTCGGGGAAGTTCACCGAGCCCGTGGTCAGGGAGGCCATCTCCGGCCGCAGGTCCAGGCGGCCGGCCCGTTCCTCGTACCCGCTGCCGGCCCGGCCGCCGGTGGAGATCTGCACCACGGCGTCGGTTCTGGGCCGGAGCTGCTCCAGCACCCGCCGGAAGTACTCTTTCCGGCTCGACGGCCGACCGTCCGGCTCGCGCACGTGGATGTGGCACACCGACGCGCCCGCGCCCACGCACCGCGTACAGTCCCCGGCGATCTCCTCGGGGGTGATCGGCACGTGGGGCGTGGTGTCCCGGGACGGGATCGAGCCCGTGGGCGCCACGGTGATCACGAGCGGGTCCATCGCGTCGCCCTTTCCCTTCCCCGGCGAGGAGCCACGGCGGACAGGGGCCCGCCCGCTACGCCCTCTCCTGCTCCGGCTGGTGCCCGAGGGCCCGCGAGATGTCCGACGCCACGCCCATCACGACGGGGGCGAGCCGCTTCCGCATGTCCTCGGACGTGTACTCGGCCGCATGGACCGCCAGGTTCACCGCGGCCACCACCGCTCCGGCCCGGTCACGCACAGGGGCTGCCACGGACCGGAGTTCCACGGCCAACTCCCCGTCGTTCACCGCGAACCCCTGCGTCCGCACCTGATCCAGGATCCGGAAGATCTGCTCCGGGTCAGCCGTGGTGCGCGGGGTGTACCGGGACAGGTCCGACTCCCGGAGGATCCGCTCCACCTCCTCCGGCGCCCGGGCAGCCAGGAGCACCCGCCCCATCGAGGTGCAGAACGCGGGGAGCTTGGACCCGATCTCCAGGTTGATACTCAGGATCCGCCGGGTCTTGACCCGGTCGATGTACAAGATCTCCGCACCGTCCAGCACCGCGAGGTTGAACGTCTCGCCGTGGGTCTGGGACGCCTTCACCAGGTACGGGTGGGCCACCTGCCACAGGTCCGAGGTCTGGAAGAACGCGAAGCCCAGACCCAGCACCTCGGGGGCCAGCCGGAACGCCTTCGTCCCCGAAACCCGCTCCACGTACCCCTCGTGTTCCAGGGTGTACAGCAGGCGGTGGGCCGTGCTCACCGGGACCCCGAGGGTCTCCGCCACCTGGCTCAGGCCCACCGGCGCGCCGGCCCGGGCCATGACCGCCAACACGTTCAGCCCTTTTGCCAAAGACTGGATGAAATATCGCGATTCGGACATTTTCCGCATAGCAAAAACAGGTTCCGCTCTGCGGACAAGAATGTCAAACACCGTTTCCTCTGTCAACCCTTTGCGAGCGGAAAAGGGGACTGGCCCGCCCCCCGCCCCCGGGACAGGAGCCCGGTCGAGGGCCTCGACCAGCCGCACCACGTACTGCGCAACGCACGACATCTTCCGGTAGTTGAGCTTGTCGGGGGTGTCCCCCGGGCCGTGGTAGTGGGCTCAGTCGCCGAAGGTCAGGAACAGGTACGGCCGGCGTTGCAACCGAAGGACGTGATATAGAGACCAACGAAAGTTTTGCCGGATTCTCTTTTTTCCTGGGGCTGTTCGGGGTGGGGCCCGGTGGAGCGCCGGGTGCGGCCCCTTGACTCGCCGCGCACCAAAACGTTTGGTGTGCCGCCGGGGCTCGACACACCGATTTCACGAGGCCCACGGGCGTGCCAGCCGGGCACCTCGCGCGGCGATCGGGTGCTGCACTCGCACCCGGCCGGAACCGGGCGCCACCCCGGGGTCGTGCAGCAATGCTTTTGAAGGTCTCTAGCAGGTTGCGGAAAAAGCAACCTGCTACGCGCCCCACGGAAGGGGCGCCAAATCACGAGGCCTGAAAACCCGAGTGATTTGAAAGGCATCGACGATTCCGCAGGAAAGCGGAATCGGACGTTTCACAGAAACGCCCAACGGGCAAGCCCCATGGATGGGGCGAGTCACGGGGCCGTCCCCGAGAGGCCGTCGCTGAAAAACCCACGGACGGGGTTTTTCATCATCCTGGTAGGGCAGCTTGAACGAGGGGCCTGCCACCGGCTCGAGCCCCAGGGAGCCCATGCGTTCCACCAGAAAGGCCCGGGCGCGCCGGTGACCCTCGGATCCCACGGGGCGGACCCCGACCCCTGCGAGGGCCTCCACGTCTTTGCGTAACCGCTCCGTCTCCACCGGTCCCTCCGCCCTTCCCGCTCGGGCTTGAACGCGGCCCGTGTCGGTGCTATTCTCCCGCTCCCGCTCCCTCTCGGGTGCGAGGAAAACGAGCGGGCCGGGATAGCTCAGCTGGTAGAGCAACTGATTCGTAATCAGTAGGTCGTCGGTTCAAGTCCGATTCCCGGCTCCAAGTGCATTCAAGGGGTTAGCCGACCTGGCTAGCCCCTCGTTTTTGTCGTCGTATGGGCGTTGCCAGGCAGGCTCTTGGGCTGGCCGCGGCTTCATCTGCCGCCTCACGGGTCTTCAGTACCTGGCGTCCCGCCCTCGGGCTCTGGCTCCGGCCGCGGCAGGGGTGCGGGATCCGGCAGGCGTCCGTCCAAGGCCAGCAGGAACCGGCGCACGGGTTCGAGGCGTTCCGGCGGCGTGACATAGTGGTAGTCGTCCGCGTGGGCGCGGACCTCGGCGTACAGCACCCGGATCATCTGGACCAGTTCCTCGCGGGACGCACCGCTTTCCATGGGCCCCTCCCCGATGTTGGCCGCCTGCCCTACACCAAGACGCGGCGGCGGGCCGTTCTCATACTAAATCCAACGAAAGTAATGCCAGATCCCTACCCTTCCCCTTGGGTAGTGCGGGGTGGGGGGCTGGTGGAGCGCCGGGTGCCGCGCTCGCGCCCGGCCGGAACCGGGTACCCACCCCGCATCCTGGCAATACAATTGCAGATCTTATGTAGCATCCACCCTGGAATGCGGACGGATCGTGTCCGTTCCCTCCTCACCCGGGCCGGGCGCGGGTGTCCTCAACCCCGAGCAACGACGACAGGGGCACCGCAACGAGTTTGTCCCCGAGCACCCGGATCTCTTCCCCCAGGTACGCGAGCACACCCAGGTGGAACCCGGGGCCGGCGTCCGCCTCGAGCACCCGGAGGCCCCTCGTGTCCCGATGGCGCAACGAGCGGGAAGCCTTGAACTCGATCGCCACGATCCGTTCCCCCCGTTCGACCACCAGGTCCACCTCGGCTCCGGCCGACGTCCGCCAAAAGAAATACCGGGACGCTCCCGCGAGTCCGTCCCAGGCGATGAGGTCCGAAACGGCAAAAGTCTCGATCAGGGCTCCGTCGAGCGCCGCAGCCACAGCGGCCCGCCAGTCCCAAGCGTTGGCAGCCCAGGCAGCCGCTCCACAATCGACGGCAAACAGTTTTGGCGTCTTCACCAACCGCTTCGTCACATTGGGGAAAAATGGAGGCAATAAGCGGATCTGGTACGCCACCTCCAGCAGCCCCAGGTAGCGGTTCGCCGTGGTGTGGGAGACCTTGGCCGAGACCGCCAACTGGCTCTTGTTGAGCAGGCTCCCCGTTCGAAGCAGCGCCAGGTTGGTCAGGCGCCCGAACTCGGGCACGTTACTGATCTCGGTGAGTTGCCGCAGATCCCGTTCCAGAAAAGTACGGCGGTAACTGTCGTACCAGGCCCGCCGTTCTTCGGGTCTCAACCCGTGGACCTCGGGCATCCCGCCCGCCAGAGCGAGGACCCGCGCCCGGTCTCCACCGCCCGGCAGAGCCGGGCCCAACGTGGAAGCAAAAGCCTCGGCCGACGGGGCGGCGAACGCCGCATCCAAGGTGCCCGGCCGAGGCTGCCCGGCGATTTCGGACCACGACAACGGGAACAACTCCGTGTACACCGCCCGACCCGCCAACGACTCGGTTACCGATCGCAGGCCCAACAGGTTTGCCGACCCCGTCAGCAGAAAACGCCCAGGGGTCGGGTCGCGATCGACGGCCAGTTTCACCGCCCGAAGGAGATCCGGGGCCCGCTGGACCTCGTCGATCACGGTGAAGCCGGCCCCCTGTCCCACGAGGCCGTCCGGGTCCTCGAGGGCTTGCGACAACGTCAACGGATCGTCGAGGGTCAGATACGTGCCGCCCCGGCGATCCAGAACCAACCGGGCCAGGGTCGATTTGCCCACCTGCCGAGCGCCCGACACGACAACTACCCTGAAGGTGTCGAGCCACCGGGACACGACTTCGGTAGCATGGCGAGGGAACAGCTTCATAGCTTACATTTTGAACGCAGCGTGGTGAATTTGCAATGAATAGAGCAGAAGACCTTCCCGACGGAGCCGCGGCTGGCCTCTCTTCTCGTTGCCCATAAACAAGTCCTTTTCCGAACAGACGCTGGCCGCTGGCAGGCCCGAGACATCCACTGCCATCAGTATTCCCACTCCTCATGCGCCAGCGGCGCCCGGTTCAACACCTCCCGGCGTTCGCGCCACGCGGGCAGGTGAAAATCCATCAGCTGCAGGAAACGCTCGTTGTGGGTGGGTTCGATCAGGTGCACCATCTCGTGCACAAGGATGTACTCGAGGCACTCCCGGGGCTTCTTGGCCAGTTCAGTGTTCAGGCGGACGGCGCGGGTGGCAGGCGTGCACCCCCCCCACTTGGTCTTCATGTGTTGCACGAAAAAGCGCGCGACCTCGACGCCCAGGCGCGGCTCCCACCTCCTCGTCAACTCCGGAAGGGCCAGCCGGATCTGCTGCCGGTACCACCGCGCCAGGACCTCCCGCTTCTTCTGCTCGTCGCTCCCCGGGCGCACCTGGAGGACAAGCCGCCGGTGCCCGAACTCCACCCGCGGCGCGGCTGTACGCTCGACGAGTTCGAGCAGGAACCGCTCACCCCAGACATAGTGGCTCTCGCGGTCCAGGTACTCCCGCGGCGTCTCGCGCTCCTGCTCTCTGAGCTTGCGCTGCTCCTGTTTGATCCAGCCCAGCCTGGAGATGGCGAACACCCGGATGGCGTCCAGGCTCACATGCCTCGGTGCAGACACGCGTACCCGCCCGTCCGGGGGATACACACTCAGGTGGAGGTTCTGGATGTCCTTGTGCGACACCTCGAGTTCCACCTCGCCGAGCCGGATCGTCTCGCCCATCAGAACTCCTGCTGCTGCACTACGATCGGGAAGATCCGCTCCACCTCGTCGTGATCCTCAAGAACGTCGTACAGCGCCCGTTTGACCACCCGTTCCTTGACCAAGACCCCGCGCCACCCGTCCGGGGCTCCGGTATGGACCGCCTCTGACACGCGCGACGCGAGGTCGGCGTCTCCGCCCAGGTTGTTGTACAAGGCGCGCTTGCCAGGGGTGTTGATCTGGGGAGGGGTGTCGTCGGGCTGCCCCGCCTGGACCTGCCTGGCGAGGTCAGAGATTTTTGCCAGGTACTCCTCGTACGCGATGCGTCTCGCGCGGAGATCTTTGATGATCTCGTCGAGCAAGGCCGACATCTTGTCGTAGTAGGCGGGGTCGTTGAGGTGTTCCTTGATGATCCGGCTGCGGACGTTGTTGGCGATGGTCTCGGCGATGGCGTCCTTGCTGCTCTTGATGCCTTCGGGAAGGCTCGCCACCGCTTCTGCGATACCGGACTCCACGATCAGGTCCAGCAACCCCACCCCGTCGAAAGGAGAGATCTTCCGCGGGGCGTCGGCCTCGACATAGTTGTCGATGAGGTGGCGCATGTCGGCCTCGTAGGCCTTGAGGTCGATGGGCTCCCCACTGGCCTTGCGGATGATCTCCCGGAGATCGAGGTAGCGGTTCAGTTCCCTCTTGATGCGCGCGATCTCCGCGGGCGCGTACCCAGCCGCCTCCAGCTCGTCGGAGATGCTCGCGAACGCGCGCACCAGCGCCACCGTCGCCTTGTACAGGGCAACCCGCTGCGGGGCGTGCTCGGCCAGGTCCGCCGGGATCTCCGGGTTCCCGCAGAAGTACCGGATGTGCTCCAGCTCCCCCCTGGGCGGCTCCACGGGCTCGCAGAGCAGGGCCAGGGCTTCAAGGGCGTTGTCCAGCCGCTCCTTCCCCTTGGCCAGCCGGTCTTGCAACAGGATCTCGGGCCGGGGCTGGCCCTCCTCGTGGGCCAGCTCGGAGGTGTAGACGGCGATGGCCTTCTCGACCTTCTTGAACAGATCCTTGTAGTCAACGATGTAGCCGAAGTCCTTGTCGTCCCAGTCCAGGCGGTTCGTGCGGCAGATGGCCTGAAACAGCCCGTGGTCCTGCATGGACTTGTCGATGTACAGGTAGGTGCACGGCGGTGCGTCGAACCCCGTGAGGAGCTTGTCCACCACGATGAGGAGTCTCATGTTCGCAGGCTGCGTGGTGAAGGACTCTTTTGCCTGGTCCTCGTAGGTCTCGGTCCTGGACCTGCCGGACCCGGGGGTCACAGCCTTCAGCAGCTCGGAGTAGGTCCGAAAGACGAACTCCTTCTCGGTCTCGGTGTTCGCGCCGGTGTCCTCCTTGCTGATGTCGCTGGCCTGGGGGTCGTAGGAGGTCACCACCGCGCACTTGCCCTTGAGCGGGGTCTGCTGGAACAGATCGTAGTACCGGCACGCCTCGTAGATGCTGGAGGCCACCAGCATGGCGTTGCCGCGCTGGCTCGACAGGCGCGGCTTGACGTTGAAGTCGAAGACGATGTCGCGCACGACCCGCTCCATGCGCGAGCGCGAGCTGAGCACCTTCTGCATGGTGCCCCACTGCTCCCGCAGCGCCGCCTTCTGCCAGTCGTTCAGGCCGCGCGTCTTGGCGTCGAACCAGGCGTCGATCTTGTCCTCGGAGCCGAGGCGCTGGGCGATGTCGCGCGCCTCGTAGACCAGATCGAGGATGATCTCGTCCTCCACCGCCTCGCTGAAGGTGTAGGTGTGGATGTAGCCGCCGAAGACCTCGCGGCTGGTCTTCTTGTCCTTCTTGAGCAGGGGCGTCCCGGTGAAGCCGATGAACACCGCGTTCGGCAGCAGGGCCTTCATCGTCCGGTGGAGCTTGCCGCTCTGGGTGCGGTGGCACTCGTCCACGAAGACGAAGAGCTCGCCCTTCGCCTGGTTCGGCTGCGCCTCCAGCTCGCGGATGAACGCCTCGAAGTCGTCGACATCCTTCTTGCCGAACTTGTGGACCAGGGAGCAGAGCAGGCGCGGCCTCGCCTGCGCCAGTTGGGCCATCAGGTCCCGACCGCTCCGGGTCCGGTAGATCTCCTCCCCGATGCCCCGGAAGACACCCTCGATCTGCTTGTCCAGCTCGTCCCGGTCGGTGACGATGGCGACCCGGGCGTGGGGGTTGTTCTCCAGGATCCACTTCGCCAAGAGCACCATGACGATGCTCTTGCCGCTGCCCTGGGTGTGCCAGATGATGCCGCCCTCGTGGGCCCTGACATGCTCCTGGGCGGCCTTGACCCCGAAGTACTGGTGGGCTCGGGGCAGCTTCTTCACCCCGCCGTCGAACACGACGAAGTCGTGCATCAGCTCGACCAGGCGCTCCTTGTTGCACATCTTGAGCAGGTACTTGTCGAGCATGAAGCGGGTGTTGTCCTCCTCGTCCTCTTTCCAGCGCAGGTAGTACTTCTCCGGCGTGCCGATGGCGCCGTACTTGAGCCCCTCGCTGTCGCTGCCGGCGAAGCAGAACTGCACCGTGGTGAAGAACCACGCGTTGAACTCACGGCGCTGGTTGGAGATGAGCTGCCGGATCCCGTCGCCGATGGAGACCCGGCTGTTCTTCAGCTCGATG
>JAJRUI010000120.1 GCA_024277875.1 Deferrisomatales bacterium | reverse complement strand
CCATCCGGTCCAGGAGCGCCGGGGGGATCGGGTCCACGAAGTTCGCCGTACAGATGAACATCACCTTGGACAGGTCGAACGGCACGTTCAGGTAATGGTCCTCGAACGTGGCGTTCTGGGCCGGGTCGAGCACCTCCAGCAGGGCCGACGCCGGGTCGCCCCGGAAGTCCTGCCCGATCTTGTCGATCTCGTCGAGCATGAACACCGGGTTGCGGGTCCCGGCCTTGCGCAGCCCCTGGACGATCCGGCCCGGCATCGCCCCCACGTAGGTGCGCCGGTGGCCCCGGATCTCGGCCTCGTCCCGCACCCCGCCCAGGCTGATGCGGACGAACTTGCGGCCCATGGCCCGGGCGATGGACTGGCCGAGGCTGGTCTTGCCCACGCCGGGCGGGCCCACGAAGCACAGGATCGGGCCCTTGGTGTCGGGCTTGAGCTTCTTGACCGCCAGGTGCTCCAGGATCCGGTCCTTGACCTTGTCCAGGTCGTAGTGGTCGTCGTCCAGGATCTTCTTGGCCCGGGGGATGTCGATGTTGTCCCGGGTCCGCTTGCGCCACGGCATCTCGGCCAGCCACTCGATGTAGGTCCGGATCACCGCGGCCTCGGCCGAGGACGGGGGCATGTCCTTGAGGCGTTTGAGCTCTCGCTCGGCCTCGGCCAGGGCCTCCTTGGGCAGCCGGGCCTTGTCGATCTTCTCCCGGAGCGCGGACACCTCCTCGCCCCGCTCGTCGGTGATCCCCAGCTCCTCCTGGATCGCCTTGAGCTGCTGGCGCAGGAAGTACTCCCGCTGGCTCTTGTTCATCTCCTCCTTGGCCGCGGACTTGATCTTGGCCTGGACCATCAGCACCTGGAGTTCCCGCTCCAGCAGGGCGTGGACCTTCTGGATCCGTTCCTTGGGCTCCTCGGCGTCCAGCACCTGCATCGCGTCGGCCACCTTGAGGTTCACGTTGGCCGCCACGATGTCGGCCAGCCGGCCCGGGTCCTCCACGTTCTCGAGGATCATCATGATCTCGGTCGAGATCCCCTTGCCCATGTTGATGATCTCTTCGAGCTTCTCCCGCACCGAGCGCATCAGGGCCTCGGCCTCGAAGTCCTCGGCCTCGGCCGGCACCTCGGGGAGCACCTGGGCCCGCACGCGGTAGCACGGCTCGGTGCCCAGGATCTCGAGCCGCCGGGCCCGGCTCAGGCCCTGGACGAGCACCTTGATCCGGCCGTCCGGCAGCTTGAGCATCCGCATGATCATGGCAGCGGTGCCCATCTCGTACAGGTCCTCGGGCTCGGGCTCCTCGGTGGCCACTTCCCGCTGTGTGGCCAGGTACAGCATCCGGTCGCCCTGGAGCGCCTCCTCCACCGCAGCCACCGACTTTTCGCGCCCCACGAACAGGGGCAGGATCATGTACGGGAACACCACCACGTCCCGCACCGGCAACATCGGCAGGATCTCGGGGATCTCGGGCGCCTGCCCTCCCTCCCCGTCGGTCACCCGCTGGATATCTTCCATCTCGGACATCGTCGTCCTCTCACTCGATCGGGATCTTTCGGTGCACGGCGCGGCGGTCGGCCACCTTGGGCACCCGCACCTCCAGCACGCCCCGGTCGTACCGGGCCTGGATCCGGGCCGGGTTGCACGGCGAGGGCAGCACCACCAGGCGCTGGAACGGACCGAACACCCGCTCCACCCTCAGGTACCTCAGTTTCTGGGACGGGGACGGCTTTCGCCCGCGGATCACCAGGAAGTTGGGAGCACCGAACAGCTCGATCGCGTCCCGGGGCGTGCCGGGCAGGTCCACCCTCACCCACACCTCGTCGGCCCCTTCCACCACGTCCACGGGCGGAAGCGGCGACTTCTCGGCCAGGGCCGCGGCACCCAGCTGGTCTTCGAACAGCCGCCGGAACAGGGCCTCGACCTCGCCCTGGAAGTAGCCGAGCCGTTTCAGGATGTCGTGGGGGATCTGTCCCATGGGTCTCCCGGCGCCGGAGCGCCCTCGCCGCCGCGGCGGGCCCGCGGTGCTCGGATCATAGTCACGGCCCCGGGGACCGTCAAGAACGGGGGGAGCCGGCGAAAAACGCCGCCACGCGCGCCTCGTCCCGGGTGCGCGGGAACGGCGGCAGGCCCTCCAGGAGGTACCGCCCGTACGACCGGTCCGCGATCCGCCGGTCCAGCAGCACCACCACCCCGCGATCGTCCAGGCGCCGGATCAGCCGGCCGACGCCCTGGCGAAGGGCCATTGCCGCGGCCGGCAGCTGGTACGACCGGAACGGCGACGCCCCCCGGGAGCGGGCAGCCTCGATCCGGGCCTCCACCAACGGGTCGCCCGGGCTGGCAAACGGGATCCGGTCGATGATTACGGCGGACAGGGCCTCGCCGGGCACGTCCACCCCCTCCCAGAACGACTGGGCGCCCAGGAGCACCGAGTGCACGTCGTCCAGGAACGCCCGCAGCAGAGCCTCTCGGGGCGCCTCCCCCTGGACCAGCAGGGGGAACGGAACCCGGCGCCGCAGGACGTCGGCGGTGAGCCGGAGCATCCGGTGGGACGTGAACAGGCAGAACGCCCGGCCCCGGGACGCCCGGAGCACCCGCTCCACCACGTCGGCCACGGCACCGGGAAACCCGGGGGACCCCGGGTCGGGCAGGTCCCGGGGCAGGTACAGGAGCCCCTGGGCCGCGTAGTCGAACGGGCTGTCCACCGCCAGTTCGGCCGCGTCCTCGGGCACTCCCAGCCGGGACCGGACGAACGCGAACGACCCGCCCACCCGCAGGGTGGCCGACGTGAGCACCACCGGGCATCCGGCCGCGGCGAACAGGTGCTCGGCCAGGTGGTGGCCGACCTCCACCGGCGCGGCCTTGAGAAACGCGCCCCGGCCCCGGGTCTCGAGCCACCGCACCTCGTCCGGCCCCGGCGCCTCGGCGAACCGGCCCAGGTCTTCGGCCAGCGTCCGGGCCCGGCGGGCCGCGGCCTCCACGTCCAGGTTCTCGGCCTCCCGGGACGCGAGAGCCGTGGCCAGGCGTTCCAGGGCGGCCAGCAACTGCGCCAGACGACGGCCGTCCGCCCCGGGCAGGGCCTCCCGCAGGCGGCGGGAGACATCGCCTCCCGGGAGCCCTGCCCAGAAGCCGGACGACGCCGACGCCACGGCGTCCAGCCCGGCGAGCACGCTTTCGGCCCCCTTCAATCCGGCGGCCACGGTCCGTCCGTGCCTCACGAACTCCTCCACCCGGTACGAGCTGACCTGGACCCCGAAGTGGTGGGTCGCCACGGTCTCCAGGTGGTGGGCCTCGTCGAACACCACGGCAGCGTACCGGGGCAGCACCTCGCCGCCACCGCCCGCCCGCACCGCCAGGTCCGCGAAGAACAGGTGGTGGTTGACCACGAGCACCTGGGCCCGGTGGGCGGCCCGGCGGTGGCGGTGGAGGTGGCAGTCCGCCTCCCGGGGACACCGGCCGCCCCAGCAGGTGTCCGAGGTGGAACACACCTGGTGCCACGGACCGTAGTCGTCGGGCAGCCCGTCCAGTTCGGCCCGGTCGCCGGTCTCGGTGGCCCCGGCCCACGCGAGGAACCGTTCGTACAGGTCCGCCTCGGCCGGGAACCGGAACAGGGGTTGGGCCGTGAACCGGTCCAGCCTCCGCAGGCACAGGTAGTTGGAACGCCCCTTGAGCACGGCCGCGGCCACCGGCCTGCCCAGCGCCCGGGCCAGCAGCGGCACATCCCGTTCCAGGATCTGGGCCTGGAGGGTCTTGGTGGCCGTGCTCACCACCACCTTCTTGCCCGACGCCACGGCCGGGGCCAGGTAGGCCAGGGTCTTGCCGGTACCGGTGCCGGCCTCGGCCAGCAGCACCCCGCCGCCGGCCAGGGTGTCGGCCACCGACCGCGCCAGGCGCAGCTGCCCGTCCCGGGGGTGAAACCCGGGGAGGGCGCGGGCCAGCCCGCCTTCCGGGCCGAAAAACGCGTCCATGTCCATGGCGCTCCGTGCGCCGGCGCACCGGCGCTTGGCGTGGGCGTACCGGGGAAACCTGTACTATAGGGACCTTCAAAAGTATTACCGCACGCCCCCGGGGCGGCGCCCGGTTCCGGCCGGGTGCGATGGCAGCACCCGATCGCCGCGCGAGGGTGCCCGGCAGCAACGCCGTAGGCCCTGGAAAGCGGTGTGTCGAGCCCTGGCGGCGCACCAGACGTCCCGGTGCGCGGCGAGGCGAGGGGCCGCACCCGGCGCTCCACCGGGCCCCACCCCGAACAGCCCCAAAAAAGAGAGAAACCGGCAGAACTTT
>JAJRUI010000119.1 GCA_024277875.1 Deferrisomatales bacterium | reverse complement strand
GTCGTTGAACAGACCGCCCTTCACCCGCCCGTGATACTCTTCGGGCGCCAGGTTTGGGATCACCGCAGAGTCCTTGAGGCCCGTGCACAGGAGGTCCACATAATACCCCCCCACCAGGAGATTTCCGTTTTCCTCCTGGCGAGCGATCAGGATGTGGGCCAGCCCCCGGTCCCGCCACCCCTTGCTGATCACGCACTCCGCAACCGGTAGTTCCCGGGCCCGGGCCAGGAGGCTTCGAGCGCCCTTTCCCTCCCGGGCCGCCCGCTGCCTGGCCTTGGCCTCCTGGACCTTCTTCTGCCGGTTCCGGCGTCTTTCCGCGGCCTTCCGGGCCGCCCGGTTGTCGCGAGCCATGGTTTTCGTCTCCCGGGGGAACGTGGGGTGGAAACGGCTTGGAAGATACAGAAGTTTTTCTTGCAATGTCAAACACTTATGGAATTGATCCGCAAACCGGCAACAAAACCCTTGCGGCCGTTGGAACGCCTTTGCTAGGCTCGCCGGGTCCGTCGGATCCGCTTTCCGGCGGCCGGGAACCATCCCCTTTTCCTTTCGCTTCCGTTTGCGTTTTACCGAGCACCTCGCAAGGCCCTTCGCGCCTGCGTCTGGGGAGTTGTCTCGCACACCTTCGGGGGTGGACCCTTTGCGTCGGTCGGTTTATCCACAGATGTGGATAGCTCTGTGGATAAGTAACCCGTGTGCTCCCCGAGATCCGGCATGAAAGAACTGTGGAGCGACATCGTCGCCGAACTCGAAAGCAGCCTTCCTCCCCAGAACTTTTCCACCTGGATCCTCCCGATCCGGCCCCTGTCGATCGAAGGCGAAGAACTCCTCCTGGAGGTCCCCAACCGGTTTTTCGCGGACTGGCTCCAGGAGAACGGGTACGCCCAGAAGATCCAGCGCATCTTGGTCAAACGGACCGGACGAAACCTTTCCGTGGTGTTCGCCGTTTCCAAGTCGTCCAAACCCCACGTGCGACCAAAGGACGAAAAGCCGTCGCCTGTCGTCGTGGGCGAATGGGAAAAAAGGGCCCGGGAGTTGGGCCTCAATCCAAAGTACTCGTTCGACAGCTTCGTGGTGGGAAGTTCCAACCAGTTCGCCCACGCGGCCAGTTTGGCCGTGGCCGAAAAATCCCCTCGTACCTACAATCCTCTTTTCATCTACGGGGGGGTCGGTCTTGGAAAAACACATCTCCTCAACGCGATCGGCAACTTCAAACTGTCCACATATAAGGACATCCGCGTGTGCTACGTCCACGCAGAAAGCTTCATGAACGAGCTGATTCAGTCCCTGACCCAGAAGAGGATGCCCGAGTTCAGGGAAAAATACCGGCGGATGGACATCCTGCTGATGGACGACATACAGTTCATCTCTGGAAAGGAACGAACCCAGGAGGAGTTTTTCCACACCTTCAATACCCTTTACGAGAACCATCGAAACATCGTTGTCACCAGCGATCGATTCCCAAAAGAGATCCCGGGGTTGGAGGACCGACTCCGGTCCCGTTTCGAATGGGGACTGATCGCCGACATCCAGCCGCCGGACATGGAGACCAAGGTCGCGATCCTCCAGAAGAAGGCCGAGATCGAATCGATCCCCCTTCCCTACGAGGTCGCCCTTTTCCTGGCCAAGAACTTCACCTCCAACATCCGGGAGTTGGAAGGATCTCTGGTTCGCATCGCTGCTTTTTCCAGCCTCACCCACTCCGAGATCACCGTGGATCTGGCCAAGGAGGTCCTCAAGGATTTCATCCGCGACACGGCCGGCCCCATATCGGTGGACCGGGTCCTCAAGGCGGTTTCTCAGCAGTTTCACGTGTCCGTGACCGAACTCCGGGGGAAAAGGCGCACCAAGAACGTGGCCCTTCCGCGCCAGGTCGCCATGTACCTCTCCCGGGAACTGACCGACTGCTCATTCCCGGAAATCGGCAGCAAGATCGGCGGCCGGGACCACTCCACCGTGATGTACGCCTGCGACAAGATCGCGCGCACGGTTGAAAGCGATGACGAACTTCGCCGGCAGGTCGACACGATCCGATCCGCCCTTGCCGGATAACCCTGTGGAACGGGTGTGGATCACCCTGTGGAACGTCTGTGGAAAACGCGACCCGTTTCGTCCCTGTGGAAAACAGGTCTCTTTTCCACAGAGCTATCCACAACCGAAAACGCTTCTCCACAACCGATTTTTTCCGCTTTTCCACAGAATAAACAGCCTTTACTACTACTATCTAGAAAAATAAAAAAACATAGAAGCAGTCAACAGGAGCACTCCCCATGAGGATTCGCATCCCCCAGAAAACGTTCTCAGACGTCCTTACCAGGGCCCAGGCAATCCTCGACCGAAAGAGCCCGCGACCGATCCTGGAACACGTTCTCCTGGAAGCGTTCGAAGGGTCTGTTCGCGTCTCCACTACCGATCTCCGGGTCAGCCTGACCCAACGTGTGGGAGCCGAGATCGACCAGCCCGGCTCCGTGGCGCTTCCTGGCCGTAAGCTCCACGAGATCATCAGGGAAATGCCCAAAGGGGACGTCGTTCTCGAGATGAAGGAAAACCGGTGGGTCACCTTGACGGCCGGAAAGGGCGAGTTCCACCTGCCGGGATCGGACCCCGACGAGTTTCCGACCATGCCGTCACCTCCGGACCGGTTTCTCCAACTGGGGACCGCTTCATTCCGGACCATGCTCGAAAAGACGCTGTTCGCGTCGTCCAACGACGAGTCCAGGATGTACCTGTGCGGGGTCTATATCCGTTCACTCCAGAACGACGCCGGGGAGCCCGTTCTACGCATGGTGGCGACGGACGGCCACCGCTTGAACCTGATCGACCGTCCGGTGGACACGGAGATCGACATCTTTCGGGACGGGATGATCCTCCCGAAGAAGGGCCTGTCCGAACTCAGATCCCTCCTGGAAACGGAAGACGATCAGTTCGACATCGCTTCGGGAGACGGAAAGGTGTTTACCCGTTTCGACGGGGTGGACATGGCCCTCACCCTGATCGACGGTACCTTTCCAAACTACGAACAGGTAGTTCCCCCAGTCTCTCCAAACCCGCTGGTGGTTCCCCGGGAGGAGTTCATCCAGGGGTTGCGCAGGGTCTCCTTGCTCAGCGATCAGGACACCCACAGCGTCATCCTCGAGGCCACGGGCGACGAGGCGATCATCACGGCGATGAACCCGATGTTCGGTGACGCCCGAGAGGTGATCGAAGCGCCCCACGACGGAGAGCCGATCCGGATCGCCTTCAACGCCGCGTACTTTCTGGAAGCCCTCAAATCCCTGGACGGGGAGAAGGTGCTCGTTTCCGTCGGCGAGAGCCTCGCGCCGTGTCTGGTTCAGTCCGAAGCGGATCCTCGGTACCTGTGCGTTGTGATGCCGATGCGCATCGACTGAGATGCGCATCGCTCGGCTGTCGGCTCTGGGGTTCCGGAACCTGGAAGGGATGGAGTTGGTTCCGGGCCGCCGGCTGACGGTGTTGTTCGGGAACAACGCCCAGGGAAAGACCAACACGCTGGAAGCCATCTACTTCCTTTCGAATCTGCAAAGTTTCCGTACACATAGAGTACGAGATCTGGTAGCATTCTCCGGAGAAGAGAGCCGTGTCTCCGGGCAGGTGGAGAGTCGGCTCGGAACGACGCGGATGGATGTCGCCGTGGACAGCCGGGGTCGCGTGCCCCGGGTGGACGGCAAGGTTCAGGAGAGTCTCGGGTCTTATCTCGGAGCGTTCCGGACCGTCTTGTTCTGCCCCCAGGACTTGGATCTCGCCCGGGGAAACCAGGAACTTCGACGACGTTACCTCGACCGGGCCACTTTTCTCTCCGACCCGTCCCACCTCGTCCGACTGCGCCAGTACCAGCGGGTACTGAAACAGCGCAACGCCCTGCTCAAATCCGGGCAAGACGGAATCTCCGTGTGGGACGAACGGCTGGCCGAGATCGGCGCCTCGGTCCACGACGCGCGGGTCCGGACCCTGGAGCAGGTAGGTCCCGTGGTGACGAAGATTCACGAGTTTCTGTCGGACAGCCGGGAAAGACCTTCGTTGTCCTACGAGAGTGATTTCTCTGGAGAGGACGTGCGGGAGGCCCTCCTTCGCCGGTTGAGGGAAGGGCACGAGAGGGACAAGCGACTGGGATTTACCGGTTTCGGTCCCCACAGGGACCGTCTGGTCGTCCGGATCGGCGCTGGAACGATCGAACGCCATGGATCCCAGGGACAGATGAGGAGTTTGTCTCTCAGCTTGAAATTGGCCCTTCTCCGGTGGGGAGCCCAGGTGGGTGGAGAGGATCCGGTGTTCCTGCTGGATGATCCCGGATCCGAACTGGACCCGAAGAGACTCTCTCTCCTGGGAGAATTTCTGGACGACTGGACCGGGCAGGTGATCGTCACCTCGACCCGGGCCGATGCGGTCCCCTTTCCCCACCCGGTGGACTGCAAGACGTTTCGGGTGGAGGGGGGAAGGCTTGTGGAATCCGGCGGGGAGTGAGAACACCGGGTTCGGGGGTTCTTTCGAAAACCCCGGGCGAACGGTTCCCGGGGTTGCAAAAGGGTAGCGAGACCATGGAAGACAATCTCCACAAGAAGATCGAGGATCTCTATACAGCGGACAACATCAAGGTCCTCGAAGGGCTCGAGGCGGTTCGAAAACGGCCTGCCATGTACATCGGATCCACCGGCTCGATGGGGCTCCACCACCTGGTGTACGAGGTGGTGGACAACTCGATCGACGAGGCGTTGGCCGGGCACTGCGACGAGATCCTCGTAACCATTCACGTGGACAACAGCGTAACCATCGTGGACAACGGGCGGGGCATCCCGGTGGACGTCCACTCGGACACCGGAAAACCCGCTGCGGAACTCGTGCTCACCACCCTTCACGCGGGCGGAAAGTTCGACGACAAGACCTACAAGGTTTCGGGCGGACTCCACGGGGTCGGCGTGTCGGTGGTGAACGCGCTTTCAGAGAGTCTGGAGGTGGAGATCCGGCGGGAAGGGAAGGTCTACGCCCAGGCCTACGTGCGCGGAGAACCCCAGGGCCCTCTCGCGATTACCGGCAACACCCGGAGGCGAGGGACCCTGATCCGGTTCAGGCCGGATGCCGACATCTTCACGGAGACGGAGTACTCCTACGACATACTCGCAACCCGCCTTCGGGAACTGTCGTTCCTGAACAAGGGGTTGAAGATCGTGCTCGTGGACGAGCGCACGGACAAGCGCCAGGAGTTTTGTTACGAAGGCGGGATCCGGTCGTTCGTCGAGCACCTGAACCGCAACGCAGAGGCCTTGCACGAAGCGATCTACTTCTCGGGAGAGAACGAGGCGGTCCAGGTGGAGATCGCGATCCAGTACAACAGCGGGTACCAGGAGAAGATCTTCAGCTTCGTCAACAACATCAACACCCGGGAAGGGGGGACCCATCTCACCGGGTTCCGGGCCGCCTTGACCCGGTGCCTCAACAGCTACGCGCGCAGCCACAACCTGCTCAAGGACCTGAAGGCGGGTCTGAGCGGCGAGGACGTGCGGGCGGGGCTCACCACCGTGATCTCGGTGAAGATCCCCGATCCCCAGTTCGAGGGGCAGACCAAGACCAAGCTCGGCAACAGCGAGGTGAGGGGACTCGTCGAGAACATCTGCAACGAGGGTCTGTCATCATACCTCGAGGAGAACCCGTCCGTTGCCCGGCGGATCGTGTCCAAGTGCGTCCAGGAGGCCCGGGCCCGGGAAGCCGCTCGCAAGGCCAAGGAGTTGACCCGCCGGAAGAGCGCTCTGGATTCGGCGAGCCTTCCGGGCAAGCTGGCCGACTGCCAGGAAAAGGATCCCGCCCGGAGCGAGTTGTACATCGTCGAGGGAGACAGCGCAGGAGGATCCGCCAAGCAGGGAAGGGACCGGCGCAACCAGGCGATCCTGCCCCTCAAGGGCAAGATCCTGAACGTCGAAAAGGCCCGCCCCGAGAAGATGCTGTCGAACAAGGAGATCGTCACCCTCGTGACAGCCCTGGGGGCCGGGATCCACGACGAGTTCGACGTCGAAAAGATCCGGTATCACAACATCATCATCATGACCGACGCCGACGTGGACGGCAGTCACATCCGGACCCTCCTGCTCACCTTCTTCTTCCGGATGATGCCCCAGGTGATCGAGAACGGGTACCTGTACCTGGCCCAGCCGCCCCTGTACCGGGTGGCCAAGGGAAAGCAGGAGAAATACCTGCAAAACGACGAAGATCTGTACCGGTTCCTGGTGGAGGAGGCGGTGGCCAACCACGCGGTCCGCATCGAGAAGACCGGACGGGTGTACTCGGGCGTCCACCTCAAGGACCTGATGATGAGGATCTTCGAGTACAAGTTCCACATGGACCGGCTCGAACGCCGCGGGTACGACCGGGGGGTGTTGCGGGTCCTGATCAACGCCGGGCTCAAGGACCGGAAGGGCCTCCGGTCGGAAGAGTCCTTCGCACCGGTGCGCAGCGCGTTGGAGGGCAAGGGGTACAGGGTCGAAGACCGGGGGATGGACGAGGAGCACAGCCTGCTCGAGTTCGATGCCTCGCAGCGGATCGACGGACGGACGGCGTCGTGCCGGATCGGTGTCGAACTCGTGGACTCGGCCGACTACCGGGCGTTGTACCGGATCAACCAGGCGTTCGGGGACCTCAGGGAGCCGCCGTTCTCGGTGATCAAGAAAAACGGCGAGGACCGTCCGTTGACGACGGCTGAAAACAAGGAGGCGTTGCTCCAGCTGTTGCTGGACCAGGGACGAAAGTCCCTGTCCCTCCAGCGGTACAAGGGACTCGGCGAGATGAATCCCCAGCAGCTGTGGGAGACCACCATGGATCCCGACAAACGCACCCTGCTCCAGGTGCGGCTGGACGACGCCGTGGCCGCCGAGGAGGTGTTCACCGTGCTGATGGGCGAGAACGTGGAGTCCCGCAAGGAGTTCATCCGGTCCCACGCCCTGGAGGTGAGCAACCTGGACGTGTGAGCCGGGCACCAACCCCGTTTCTCTAAGAGAGCCGCCCGTGGGCTGCGTGCCATGCGGGCGGATTTTCCGTTCGTTTTACCCGCGAGATGGGAACCCGGGATCACGGGGCGCTGGAACCCCGGGCGAACAGCTTTCGGGCTTCTCCGGCCACCTGTTCAGGCGGACGGAGCACCATGGCCTCGTTCTCGAGCACGTCGAAGTGGATGTCGGCGCAGTCGGTGGGCGGCAGGAACGCCCGGGGAACCAGCCGGACCTGGCACCGGAAGTGGTCCCCGGCGTGGGGAAGGCCCATCAGGGCCAGGTTGAAGCTCCACAGCCCGTGGTCGGAAACCAGAGAGAAAGCGCGCACCAAACCGTCCACCAGGCCGGAAAGGTCCTCCTCGGTCAGGTCCAGGATGTCGGAAGCGCGGTCGTGGACCCCGAGCAGTTCGAAGTACCGGCCCCGGGGCACCGGGTCGGTCATCCACGACCACGGGCCCGTGGATCCGACCCACCGCTCTTCGTTTTCCCTCTCCTCCAGCACAAGGGCCTCCCAGGGGTTGCAGCCCGTATCGGTCGCGCGCCTACGGCTTCCCTCGGCGAGGCGGGCGAGGCGGGTGGGCGCTACGGCCGTGGCCATCAGCTGGTGGTGGGGCTGGATCATGCTGGAGCCGGCCGGGGGCATGTAGTTCCAGTGGAGCAGCCGCACGTCCAGGTCGGGACGGGCTTTTCTCCCTTCGCGAAAGAACTGGAGGGCCGCCCGGAACGCGTCGGTCAGGAGCGGAGCCGACAACGCATCCAGGGGGACGAAGTGCGCCCGGGAAAGCACGGTGAGGGCGCACAGGCCGGCGTAGGCGAGGAGGTTCGGGAAAACCCGGGCCTCCCCCACGGACAGGCGGGGCTCGGTGAACTCGGACGGATCGAAGGACGGGGTGCGCACTTCCACCGACTCGGGGCAAAACGGACAGCCGTCCCGGGTGTGGGCGTATGCCTCCCGCAGATCGGGCGTCCGGAGAACCCGGTGGGGCGGCCTGAGGATCCGGGCGGTCTCGCCGGTCAGGGAGTGGGTGCGGATCTCCAGTTCCCGCTCCACCGGGCCCCGGCCGGGAACCAGCATTCGCGCCTTTTCTCGGCGGGCGGTGAACCACGACGACATCACCGGACCTCCCTGGGGGACGCGTCCTTTTCTCGAACCATGGCCAGGAACGGTTCGGCGTCGATCACGAACCGGGTGTGGCGGGCCGTTCCGATCCGTTCGGTCTCGTCGAAGCAAGCGACCTCGAACACGAATTTACGGTCTTTTTGTTCCACGAGACGGGCCACGGCCCGGACGGTCCACCCCAGGGGTGTGGGCCGGGTGTGGGATAGCTCCACGTGCCCCCCCACGCTCATCTCACCGTCCTCCAGGCACGGTTCCATCAGCCGGGCCGAGGCCGCCTCCACCGCACCCACCAGGAACGGGGTGGCGAACACGGGCGGGGAACTGTCCTGGAACCGGGCCGCGCTCATCTCGTCGGTGGTCTGAAGCGTGTAGGTGAAGGTGTCGCCGATCCGGCACGCAGGTCTCATCGCGTCTTCCTTTTTTCGAACCGTCCCGTCGCACCGAGTGTATCGGGACCGCCGGGGAAGGGGAAGGGCAGCCTACTGCGGGTGATCCGGGGGGTGGGGCCACGGGCAGGCCGGCGCCGGGCTGTCCGCGGGGCGGTCGTGGGTGCTCTCGTAGATCGACAGGATCCTCCGGAGCCACCGGTCATCGAGCCCGAGTCCGGGCCGCTCGGCGAGCCACGCGAGAAACCGGTGTCCCCGCGACGGGGCGTCGAACAGGTCCAGTCGGATCTCTTCGCACACGATCGCGTGGTGAGCCGGCATGGTGCTGCCCGGACGGGGAACGAGATTGCCAGACGGGTCCGGGACCAGGTGTTCGAACTGGTGACCGGCGGCCCGCAGGCGGTCGATCCCGGCTGCCACCTGGTCAGCGAGGTTTCCACCCACCTCTTGGTGGAACAGGGCTTCGAGACCCAGAAAGTACGCCGCGTTCCATTCGTCGGGGGTGAGCCATTCGAGAAGCGTGCGGGAGGCCACAGCGGTCCTCCTTCCGGGAGGGTCCGGCACGGACCGGGCCTGTTCCCCTGTTTTGATGTGAAAATGGGAGCGGGGTTTCCTGTTCACTACCCGAAGCGGTCGCGGAGCTTGTCCCAAAGGCGGCCCAGGGCAGTGTCCCCTTCCTCCTCCCCCAGGCGTTCGAACTCCTCCAGGAGCTCTCTTTGCCGGGGCGACACGCGGGTGGGCACGTCCACCTGGATCACGACCCGCTGGTCGCCTCGCCGCCGCCCGTCCCGGGGAACCCCCTTGCCCTTGAGGGTGAACACGGTGCCGTGCTGGGTGCCGGGGGGGATGCGCAGCCGGGCCGAGCCGTCCAGGGTGGGAACCTCGATCTCGGCGCCGAGTACGGCCTGGCCGAACGACACCGGTATGTCGCACACCAGGTCGTGGCCGTGCCGCCGGAACACCTCGTGGTCCTTTACGCTGATGACCACGTACAGGTCTCCGGGAGGGCCGCCGTTGGCCCCGGACTCTCCCTGACCCGTGACCCGCAACCGGCTTCCGGTCTCGACCCCGGCAGGAATCTGGATCTCCAGCCGCTGGCGGGTACGCACGGTTCCCTCTCCCCGGCACCCGGGACACGCGTCCCGGGCCACCCGGCCGGTGCCGCGGCACCGCGTGCAGGTGCGCTCCACCGCGAAAAAACCCTGCTGGAACCGGACCCGGCCGTGGCCGTGGCAGTCCGGGCACGACACCGGCTCGGTGCCCGGCCGGGCGCCCGAGCCGCCGCACTGGGGGCATGGCCGCTGGACCGGCAGATCGAGGTCGCGTTTGCACCCGAACACCGCCTCTTCGAACGCGAGGGTGAGGTTGTACCGGAGGTCGGAGCCCCGTTCGGCCCGGGGTCCCCGGCGCCGGCGGTGGCCGAAGATGTCCCCGAAGATCTCCTGGAACAGGTCGTCCACCGGGGAGCCGAAGTCGAAACCGCCCCCGCCGAACCCGGTCGGGCCGTTTTCCCGGTGTCCGAACTGGTCGTAGTCGGCCCGCCGGGCCGGGTCGGACAGGACCTCGTACGCCTCGGCGAGTTCCTTGAACCGGGCCTCTGCCCGGGGATCGTCGGGGTGGCGGTCGGGATGGCACTCCAGGGCCAGCCGCCTGAACGCCTTCTTGATCTCGGCGTCCGAAGCGTTCCGGTGTACCCCGAGGACCTCGTAACAGTCCCTCTTGGACACAGCCTGCTCCCGCGGGCTCTTTCGGCCAGCCGGCTAAGGGGAAAAAAGGGGGCCCTTCCGGGCCCCCGGGTCTTTTGGAGGGGGTTACTTGACTTCTTCGAAGTCCGCGTCCACCACGCCCTCGTCGCCGCCACCGCCACCGCCACCGGCCTGGGCCTCGGGCCCGCCAGCGCCGCCCGGTTGCTGGGCGGCGGTCTGTTTGTACATCTCCTCCGCCAGCTTGTGGGACGCCTGTGTCAAGGACTCGAACGCGGACCGGATGCGGTCGATGTCTTCCGAGTCGAGGGCTTCCCTTGCGTCGGACATGGCCGACTCGACCGACGAGCGCGCAGCAGCGTCGATCTTGTCGCCGAACTCCTTGAGGCTCTTCTCGGTGGAGTAGATCAGGCCGTCGAGTTTGTTTTTCTCCTCGACCAACTCCTTCTTCTTCCGGTCCTCCTCGGCGTGGGACTCGGCCTCCTGGACCATCCGCTGGATCTCATCCTCGCTCAAGCCTGAGGACGCCTTGATCTCGATCGACTGCTCCTTGCCGGTGCCCAGATCCTTGGCGGACACGTGCAGGATGCCGTTGGCGTCGATGTCGAACGTGACGTCGATCTGGGGCACGCCCCGGGGGGCCGGGGGGATGCCCACCAGCTCGAACCGGCCGATCGTCTTGTTGTCCCGGGCCATGTCCCGCTCGCCCTGGAGCACGTGGATCGACACCGCGGCCTGGTTGTCCTCGGCCGTGGAGAACACCTGGTTCTTCCGGCACGGGATCGTGGTGTTGCGCTCGATGATCCGGGTGAACACCCCGCCCAGGGTCTCGATCCCCAGGCTCAGGGGCGTGACGTCCAGGAGGAGGACGTCTTTGATGTCGCCGGCGAGCACCGCGCCCTGGATGGCCGCACCGATCGCCACCACCTCGTCGGGGTTGACCCCCTTGTGGGGCTTCTTGCCGAAGATCTCCTCGACCTTCTCCTGCACCCGGGGCATCCGGGTCATGCCGCCCACCAGGATCACATCGTCGATCTGGGCGGCGCCGACCCCGGCGTCCTTCAGGGCCTGGCGGCACGGCGGCTCGAGTTTTTCGATCAGGTCCAGGCACAACTGCTCCAGCTTGGCCCGGGTGAGGCGGATGTTCAGGTGTTTGGGACCGGACTGGTCGGCCGTGATGAACGGCAGGTTGACCGTGGTCTCCATGGTGGACGACAACTCCATCTTGGCCTTCTCCGCGGCCTCCTTGAGGCGCTGGAGGGCCATCTTGTCGCCCCGCAGGTCGATGCCCTGCTCTTTTTTGAACTCGTCGGCCAGGTAGTCGATGATCCGCATGTCGAAGTCCTCGCCGCCCAGGAACGTGTCCCCGTGGGTGGACTTGACCTCGAACACGCCCTCGCCGATCTCGAGGATCGAGATGTCGAACGTGCCCCCGCCAAGGTCGAACACGGCGATCTTGCGCTCGCCCTTCTTGTCGAGCCCGTAGGCAAGGGCCGCGGCCGTGGGCTCATTGATGATCCGCTTGACCTCGAGGCCCGCGATCCGGCCGGCGTCCTTGGTGGCCTGGCGCTGGCTGTCGTTGAAGTAGGCCGGCACCGTGATCACCGCCTCGGTGACCTCCTGGCCCAGGTACTCTTCCGCGGTCTGCTTCATCTTCTGGAGGATCCACGCCGAGATCTCGGCCGGGCTGTACTTCTTGTCCCGGACCGAGACCCACGCGTCGCCGTTGGCGCCCTCCACGATCTGGTAGGACACCATGTCCTTGTCCTTGGCCACTTCTGCGTCGGTGTACTTGCGGCCGATCAGGCGCTTGATCGCGAACACCGTGTTGTCCGGGTTGGTCACGGCCTGCCGCTTGGCCGGCTGTCCCACCAGCCGCTCGCCGTCCTCGGCGATCGCCACCATGCTCGGGGTGGTGCGACTGCCCTCGGGGCTCGGGATGACGACCGGGTCCCCGCCTTCCACGACGGCGACCACGCTGTTGGTGGTGCCCAAATCGATACCGATGATCTTGCCCATGTGGGGGTCCTCCTCTTTACTCGATGGTGTATCCGTTTTTGGTTTGCTAACGTTCGAAACGGAGGAGTCGGCCGCTCCTCCGTCTCTCGCCGGGCCACAACCTAACCATCGTTGACTTTGGGGGCAAGCTTGGTGACCGAAACCTTTGCCGGCCGGAGCAGCCGCCCTTTGAGGCGGTACCCGGGTTCGAACACGCTGGCGACCCGGCCGTCGGCGTCGCCGGGTACCTGGAGCATGGCTTCGCGCATCTCGGGGTCGAACGGCTCTCCCTCGCCGGGCACTGGTTCCACGCCGTGGCGGACGAGCGCCTCGTGGAACTGGCGCACCACGTGCTCCAGGCCCTCGACCAGCGAGGAAAAGCCGTCCGGCCCGGTTTCCCCTGCGTGGGCCAGGGCGCGCTCCAGGTTGTCGAGTACGGGAAGCAGGTCCTTGAGCACGGGCTCGGCCGCGAACTCCAGGCTGTCCCGCAGGCGTTTCTCGGTGCGTTTCTTGAAGTTGTCCAGGTCGGCCTGGAGGTAGAGGAGCCGGTCCCGCAAGTCGGCGATCTCGGCATCCTTCTGGGACAGGAGATCGACCGGGCCCGACGCGGTCTCGGGTTCCGGTTCAGTCCGCTCGGCCGAGTCCTCGGCCGGGACGTCGTCCGAGGGAGGGGCCGTTGGCCGGTCGTGTTCGTTTTCCTTCTGGGTGCGCTTTTTCTGCGCCATTTTCGGTTCCTTTCCGGGTTCAGCCCGGGCCCAGAGTTTCCCCCAGCAACCGGGCGGTGTAATCCACCAGGGCCACGACCCGCGGGTACGGCATGCGGGTCGGGCCGATCACCCCCAGGGAGCCAAGCACGCGGTCCCCGGAGCCGTAATTGCTGACCACCACCGAGCACCCCTGCAGGTCCTCGGACGGGTTCTCCCTGCCGATCACAACCTGGACCCCCGGCTCTGCGCACGCCCGGTCGAGGAGCTTGATCAGCAGGCCCTTCTTCTCGAAGGTTTCCAGGATCCCCTTGAGACGGTCCGGGCTGTGGAACTCGGGCTGTTCCAGCAAGGGCCCGGGATCGCCGACGAACACCCCGCTGTCCCCGGAACGATCCGCGGAGCGCAGGGCCCGGTCCCCCAGGGTGAGGGCCCGGTGGAACAGGGCGTCCACGGCGGCCCGCTCGCTCTCCATCTCGGCAAGGATCCGGTCGCGCACCGCGCTCAGGGGAAGGCCCTCGAGAAGGTGGTTCAGGTACTCACCCATCCGGTCGAGCCGGGCCTGGTCGTCCACCTCGGGCGCGTCCACCGGCCGGTGGTACACCGCGCCAGACTCTGACACGAGGACCACCAGCACGCGCCCGGGCCGCAGGAGGACGAAATCGATATGCCGGAACACCCGGGCCTCGAACCGGGGGGCGGCCACGAGCCCCACCAGGTGGGCCATCGACGACAAAGCCCGGCAGGTGGTGTCCAGCAGTTCCTCCACGTCATCCCGGGACGCGCCGGCCAGGTGGCGGCGAAGACGCCGGCGCTCGTCGGGGCGGACCCCCCGGCTGCCCATCAAGTGGTCCACGTAGTACCGGTACGCCAGATCCGTGGGCTGACGGCCGGCCGAGGTGTGGGGCTGGGTCAGCAGGCCCAGTTCCTCCAGGTCCGCCATCACGTTGCGGACCGTGGCCGGGGATACGCCCAGGGCGTACTTCTTGGTCAGGTTGCGGGAACCCACCGGCTCGGCCGTGGCGATGAATTCTTCGATCACGGCCTGCAGGATCTGGTTGTCCCGCTCGCTCAGTTCTGCGATCAAAGCGGATCTCCCTTTGGCACTCGTTCTTTGGGAGTGCCAGGCGCGTACGGTAACAACGGCCCCGGAGGGCGTCAAGGTGCGACAACGGAAGTGTTTCGGATTCCTCGGGTTTTCTTCGATCAAGACCCGAGGAGCCGGTCCCGGCACCACAGGGAAAGTCCGTCGGCACGGCGCTGGCCCCGGGGGGTGGGGGTGAGGCTCCCGGGCGCGAGGTCACCGGAGCGGACCAGGGGGGCCAGCCGGCGGAGCACCGCGCCGGCCGACCATCCGAACCTTTCCGGCCGGAGCCCTTCTTCCAGGGGGACCGGCTGCCGCAGCCACAGGAACAGGGCCTCGAGCACAGCGGCCGGCCGGTCCAACGGGTCGGCGCCGCCGGGGGGCAGCCGACCCCGGTCCAGGGCTGCCAGGTAGCCAGCCAACTCCGGCGCGTTCCACCACCGGGTGCCCCACGGACCGAGGTCGGGGCTGAACCCGTGGGCGCCCGGGCCGATCCCCGCGTACGCCCTCCCGGTCCAGTACGCCCGGTTGTGGCGGCTCTCGTGCCCGGGCCGGGCAAAGTTGGACAGCTCGTACGGCGCAAAGCCCTCGGCCCGGGCCCGGGCGGCAACAGCGCGCCACTGGGCGCATTCCTCCGCTTCGCCAGCCGGCCGGAACGCGCCGGTTCGAACCCGTTCGGCCAGGGGGGTGCCCGGGTGGACTTCCAGGCTGTACGCGGACAGGTGGGTCGCCCCCAGGGCGGCGAGACGGGCGACCCACTCGCCAAGCCGGCCCGGGGCCAGGTCGGGCACGCCGCAGATCAGGTCGACCCCCACCGACACGAACCCGGTCCGGACAGCCCGGACCACGGCGTTCTCGGCCTCGGCTGCGGTATGTTGCCGCCCCAGGGTGGACAGGACGGCGTCGTCCAACGCCTGGACACCCAGGGACAGCCGGGTGATGCCGGCCGCCCGGAACCCCGCCGGGTCCGGCAGGCCGCCAGGGTTGGCTTCGAGGGTCACCTCTGCTCCCGTCGCGACCCCCCAGCACCGGTCCACCGCTGTCAGCAACCGGGCCACCCGGGCCGGACCCAGCAGGGACGGGGTCCCGCCTCCCAGGTACACGGTGTCCACCGGCCCTGGCGGACGGTCTTCACCGGCCCGCAACCCGATCTCCCGGACGGCCGCCCGGACGAACCGGTCCACCGCGTCCAGGGACTCCCCGCTGTAGAACCCGCAGTACGGGCACCGGGACCGGCAGAACGGCACGTGGAGGTACACGGAGGACATGGACCCATGGTACGGTCCGGGGACCGGCGCGGCCAGCCGGGAACCTGCGGCGCCCGCCGGGGAGAAAAGACTTGACAGGGTTCAGGTCCCTCCCTAAGGTGGCAAATTCCCGAAAATCCGGAGCATCCCTCGATGTCCGACTCCTCGAGGAGGAAAAGATATGCAGCAGTTGACGTTCAACCCGAGCCGCATCCGGCGCAAGCGCACCCACGGCTTCCGGGCCCGGATGGCCACTCGAAACGGCCGCAAGGTGCTGGCCAGGCGCCGCCTGAAGGGCCGCAAGCGGCTGGCCGCGGTGATCCCGAAGAAGTAGCTGCCGAGGCCGCTCTCAGGCCGACCTTTCCGCCAACATGCCGGATCCGGAAGCGGGCCGAGTACGATCGGGTCTTCGGGGAGGGGGTGCGTCGCCACACGCCCCACTTCCGGGTGATCGTGCGTGTGGTGGACGAACCCCCGAGCCGGCTCGGGCTGGTGGTGTCCCGGAAGGTGGGAAAGGCCCACGATCGGAACCGGGTGAAACGGCTCCTGCGGGAGTACTTCCGGCACCGGCGACACGGGTTCCATCCCCCGATCGAGGTGGTGATCGTTGCCAAACGGGGTGCGCCAGCCCTGGGGCTGGTGGAGGTGGCTGCCGAACTCGACCGGGCGTTGACGCCGTGGCGGGGAGGGTGATGGCCGCAGTGGTCGCCGCGTACCGGGTGGCGATCTCTCCCCTGTACCCGCCCACCTGCCGGTTCCACCCGTCGTGCAGCGCTTACGCCCTGCAGGCGTTGCGGCGCTGGGGGTTCGTGCGTGGAGGGTGGCTGGCCGTGCGACGGCTGGGCCGATGCCATCCCCTGCATCCCGGCGGTTTCGATCCGGTGCCCGAAAGGCCCCCTCTCGACATCTCCGCTCCGGAAGGACGAACCTAGTCATGCAAGAAGGCATGGACCTGAAACGAACGATCCTCGCCGTGGTGCTCTCCATGGCGGTTCTTCTCGTCTACCAGAAATACTTCGCACCCCATCCTCCGCAGAAACGGGCGCAGCAGGCAGGGGAGCAGCCCGCCGAACCCGCACAGCAGGGCCCAACAGCTGCGCTGGCCGTGCCAGAACGGGCGCCCTCGCCGGTGGCTTCGACCCCCACGGCGGCGACGGTGCCGGTGCGGACCGCTCGCCTCGAAGGCGCCCGGTTGGAGGTGGATCTGTCCAACCGGGGCGGGGTGGTGGTGCTGGCCCGGGTGAAGGACTACACGGATCGGCCGGGCAAGGGGGGCCGGCCCGTGGAGTTGTTGGCCGCTTCGTCCGGCCTCGACCTGGCCGGCGCCACCCGCCTGGTTGACGCGAACCAGGGCGGTGACGCGGTGTACGAGACGGTGGAAGCCGGACCGGACCGGGCGACCTACCGGTGGGTGTCCCCTGCCGGCGTGGCGGTGGAAAAGACCTACCGCCTGTCTCCGGACGGGTACAGCCTGGCCCTGGACGTGCGGGTGACCAACGGATCGGACCGGGCCCTGCGCGACCGCCTGGGCGTGGGACTCGTCCAGGACTACAGCGCGGTGGAGGACAAGTACACCTTTTTCGGTCCCGCGTACCTGCAGGACGGGGAACTGGAGGAGGTCAAGATCAAGAAACTGAAGGAGGGGGTGTCCGTCGACGCGAACGTGTCGTGGGTGGCCCTCCTGGAGAAATACTTCCTGGTGGCGGCGATCCCCCGGGACGGCGCCCGGGGCGGGTTGCGGCTCGCCTCCCACCGGGGCCTGGAGAAGGTGGTCGAGGCGGAACTCCTGGGGCCGGTGTTCGACCTGAATCCGGGCGCGTCCGTGGCGTACACCTACGAGCTGTACCTGGGGCCGAAGCGGAGCGACGCCCTGGCAGCCCTGGGCTCGGACTTTTCCAAGGTGGTGGACTACGGGTTCTTCGACCCCCTGGCAAAACCCCTGTTGTGGTTCCTGAACACGATCTACGGTTTCGTGGGCAACTACGGAGTGGCGATCGTCGTGCTGACCACCCTGATCAAGCTGGTGTTCTGGCCCCTGAGCGCCCGGAGCTTCCGCTCGATGCAGAAGATGAAAGAGCTGCAGCCCAAGATGGAGCGGCTGAAGGAGCGCTACGCGAACGACAAAGAACGCCTCAACATGGAGGTCATGCAGCTGTACAAGACCCACAAGGTCAATCCCCTGGGCGGCTGCCTCCCGATGGTGGTGCAGATCCCGTTTTTCTTCGCGCTGTACAAGATTCTTTTGAGTTCGATCGAACTGCGCCACGCGCCGTTCGTGTTCTGGATCACCGACCTGTCGGCCAAGGATCCGTACTACGTGACCCCCCTGCTCATGGGGGCGAGCATGTTCCTCCAGCAGAAACTCACCCCCAGCACCGGGCCGAACGCCGCGCAGATGAAGATGATGATGTACGGCATGCCCGTGGTGTTCACGTTCCTGTTCCTGAACTTTCCGTCCGGGCTGGTGGTCTACTGGCTGGTGAACAACCTCCTGAGCATCGCCCAGCAGGCGATGATGCTGCGCGAGCCCAAAACCGCGTGACCGGGGCGGGCGCGCCAGCCCCGCCCGGCCTCTGACGAGTCCCGTGCCGACCATCGCCGCCGTGTCCACGCCCCCGGGGGAGGGGGGTATCGCGATCGTCCGGGTGAGCGGACCCGGAGCCCGGGCCGTTGCCGGGGCGGTCCTGCGCACCGCGGCCGGAAGTGCCGTGGCCCTGGAGCCTCGGGTTGCTGCCTTGGCCTGGGCCGTGGCGCAAGGCGGGCAGCCGGTGGACGAGGTGCTCTCCCTGTGGATGCCCGGGCCGGCGTCCTACACCCGCGAAGACGTGCTCGAGATCCACTGCCACGGCGGCCATGCGGCCGCCCGGCAGGTGCTCTCCCTGTGCCTGGAGGCCGGCGCCCGGCCGGCCGGCCCGGGCGAGTTCACCCTGAGGGCGTTCCTGAACGGCCGGATCGACCTGGTGCAGGCCGAGGCCGTGCTCGACGTGATCCGGGCCCGGGGGGACGCGGCCCTCGCCGCGCACCAGGCCCTGTTGGGAGGGGAGCTGAGCCGGGAGGTGGCCGGGTGGCAGGAGGACCTGGGCCGGGTGCTCGTCTGCCTGGAGGCGTTTCTGGACTTTCCCGACGAGGAGGACGTGGGCGAGCCGGAGATGGACCGGCTCCTGGCCGACCTGGACCGGGTCGGAGCGGCCATGGACGCCAAGCTGGCAACGTACGCGTGGGGCCGGACGGTGCGCGACGGGTTTACCGCGGCCCTGGTGGGGCCGCCCAACGCGGGCAAGTCGAGCCTGCTCAACCGCCTGCTGGGCCAGGAGCGGGCGATCGTGACCGAGGTGCCGGGCACCACCCGGGACGCGGTGGACGGCTGGATCCAGCCCGGCGGCGTGCCCGTGCGGTTGGTGGACACTGCGGGCCTGCGGGCGTCGCGTGACCGGGTCGAGGCCGAGGGGGTCCGTCGGGCCCGCCGGGTTGCCGAGGAGGCCGACTGCGTGGTTCTCGTGTGCGACGGGGCCCGGGCACCCACAGCGGCCGAGCGGGTGGAGATCGCAAGCCAGACCGGTCCGGTGCTTGCGGTGGCGAACAAGGCGGACCTGGGACGGGCGGGTGTGGCAGCCCTTGCCGAGGCGTTGGGCCGCCCGCCCCTTGAGGTGTCTGCCGTCACCGGCGAGGGGATCCCGGCCCTCACCGCCGAACTGGCCCGGCGCGCCGGGGAGATGGGCGCGGGCGGGGTGGAGGCGCCCCTGACCCGGGAACGCCACCGGGCTGCGCTGGAGGACGCTCGGGCGGCGGTCGGCCGGGCGTCCGACCTGTTGCGGACCGGCGGTTTCCCCGAGGTCGCGGCAAGCGAACTCCACGGCGCGCGCCGTGCTCTGGCGGGGCTGCTCGGCTGGGGGACGGCCGAGGACGTACTGGAAGGAATCTTCTCCGAGTTTTGCATCGGCAAGTAGTGGGGCACGGGATAAGTTGTTGTAATAACAAGACATAGAGAACAACGGAGGTTTTGCCGGTTTCTCTTTTTTTGGGGCTGTTCGGGGTGGGCGCCTGGTTTCGGCCGGGCGCGAATGGGGCAACCGATCGCCGCGGCCGGCTCTCCAACAGGCCCCATGCCCCGAGACGGTGATGCTGTCAGCGGCACGCGGGGAGACCGACAAGGGGGGCTTTGCCTCCCAGCGGAAGTCGCTGGAAAGGGCGATTGTTTCACGTGAAACACGCCGAACAGAACACCCCGACCCCGTGGCCCCAGGACCACGACGTGATCGTCGTGGGCGCGGGCCACGCGGGGATCGAGGCGGCACTGGCCGCCGCCCGGGTCGGGGCCCGGACCCTGTTGCTCACCCTCAGCCTGGACGCGGTGGGCCGGATGTCGTGCAACCCGGCGATCGGTGGTCTGGCCAAGGGGCACCTCGTGCGGGAGGTGGATGCCCTGGGCGGCGAGATGGGGCGGGCGATCGATGCCACGGGCATCCAGTTCCGGCGCCTGAACACCCGAAAGGGCCCGGCCGTTTGGGCCAGCCGGGCCCAGGCCGACCGGGCTGCCTACGCTGCTCACATGAAGCGGGTCGTGGAGTCCCGGCCGGGCCTGTTCGTCCGCCAGGCAGAGGTGACCGGCCTGTGGGTCGAGGGCGGCGGCCTGGCGGGCGTGTGCACCCGGGAAGGGGTGGGCTACAGGGGCCGGGCCGTGGTGCTGGCTCCGGGGACCTTCCTCAACGGAAAGATCCACGTGGGGCTCTGCAACTACCCGGCCGGCCGGGCCGGGGAGCCCCCCAGCCGTCTGCTCGCCACGGACCTGGCCGCCCGGGGCTTCCCGGTGGGCCGGCTGAAAACGGGCACGCCCCCCCGGCTGGACGGGCGAACCGTCGGCTGGGACCGCCTCGAGATCCAGTCCGGCGATCCGGACCCGGTACCGTTCAGTGTCGACACCGAGGCGATCCGCCGGCCCCAGGTGCCGTGCCACATCACCCACACCAACGAGAGCACCCACCGGATCATCCGGGAGGCCCTGGACCGCTCGCCCCTGTTTACCGGCGCGATCGAGGGGGTCGGGCCCCGCTACTGCCCGAGCATCGAGGACAAGGTGGTGCGGTTCGAGGACCGGGGCCGCCACCAGGTTTTCCTGGAACCCGAGGGCACCGGAACCCACGAGGTCTATCCCAACGGGATCTCCACCAGCCTGCCCCTGGACGTGCAACTCGCCCTGGTTCGCTCGATCACCGGCCTGGAGCACGCCGTGCTCGTGCGGCCGGGCTACGCCGTGGAGTACGACTACGTGGACCCCACGGACCTGTTCGCCACGTTGGAGTCCAAGCGGTTGCCGGGCCTGTTCCTGGCCGGGCAGATCAACGGCACCTCGGGTTACGAGGAGGCCGCCGCCCAGGGTGTGCTGGCCGGGATCAATGCAGCCCGGCGCGCCGGCGGACGGCCTTTGATGACCGTGGCCCGCCACCAGGGGTATCTGGGCGTGCTGGTGGACGACTTGGTGACCCGGGGCACCCGTGAGCCGTACCGGATGTTAACCAGCCGGGCCGAGTTCCGGTTGCTGCTCCGGGAGGACAACGCCGACCTTCGGCTCACGCCCCTGGGGATCGAGATGGGGGCCGTGGGGAGCGGCCGTGCCCGGCGGTTTCGGGAGAGGTCCGGCAACCTGGCGCGCCTGCGAGGGTTCCTCCGGGAGGTCAAGGTGCGACCCGGTGCGGCGGTGGACGCGGTGTTGGACGCGGCGGGAAGCGGGCCGCTCCGGGAGCCGGGGAGGCTCGAGGACCTCCTCCGCCGGCCCGGCGTCGGGATCGACCAGCTCCGTCCCCTGGCCGACGGTTGGCCGGAGACCTCGGCCCGGGATCGGGAGACCGTTGAGGTTGAGATCAAGTACGAGGGGTACGTGCAGCGGGACCTGGACGGTCTGCGCCGGCTGGAACGGATGGAGGAGACGCCGCTGCCGCCGGACCTGGACTACGCCGCGATCGAGGGGCTGTCCGTGGAGGTGCGGGACGTCCTGGCCCGGGTTCGGCCCCTGAACCTGGGACAGGCCCTCCGGGTGCCGGGCGTGCGGCCTTCTGCCGGGCCAGCGCTCCTCGTCCACCTGAAGAAGCGGGGTCTGCTGTGAACCTGCCGGGCGCTTGGGCGTACCTGGTTGGCGTGGATCCAGGGACGCCGGTGGCGGCGCTCGAACAGCTGGCCCGGGAGCTGCACCGATGGAACCGGTCCGTCCGGCTGGTCGGGCCCCGGGACCTGGATGGCGTGCGCACCCAGGTCGCAGATGCTCTCGTACCGTTTCTGCACCTCCCCCCGGCCGGGCCGGTGCTCGATATCGGTTGCGGGCCCGGGCTGCCCACCCTGCCGCTGGCTGCCGCGTTTCCCGGGGTCGAGGTGGTGGGACTCGAGCCCCGCCTCAAGCGGGTGGCCTTCGCCCGGCACGCGGCGCGCATGCTGGGGCTCGGCGGCGTGCGGATCGTGGCCGCCCGGTCCGAGGACGCCCTGGGCCGCAACCCCGAGCTGGCCGGCCGGTTCGCAACCGTCACCGCCCGGGCAGTGGCCGACGTGTCCGGCCTGCTGGCCGCGGCGTTGCCGTACCTGGCGCCGGGGGGGCGGGTCGTGCTGCCCCGGGGGCGGGGCACGGCCGATCCCGGGCCGGGCTGGGTCCGGGCCGATCTCCGGACGTACCAACCGCCGCCGGGTGCCGGGCCGCGGACCGTGGCCGTGTTCACACGGGGGCACGGGTGAGCGCCCCCGTGTTTCACGTGAAACAAGCTGCCCCTTGCGATTCGTAAAATCCGGTTCCGAAGGGCCCGGTCGTCGTGTTCGTTCCCCCCCCTCTAGCAGGTTGCGAAAAAGCAACCTGCTACGCGCCCCACGGAAGGGGCGCCAAATCACGAGGGTTGAAAACCAGAGTGATTTGAAAGGCCTCGATGGGGCCGTCCCCGAGAGGTCGTTGCGGAAAAACCCACGGATGGGGTTTTTCCGCATCCTGCTAGGGGGGGCGGTGTGGTACAGTTCGGATCCAGGAGGCGACCATGACCCGGATCCTTTGCGTGGCGAACCAGAAGGGCGGGGTGGGCAAGACGACCACCGCGGTGAACCTGGCCGCAGCCGTGGCCGCGGCCGAGCGGCCGGTGCTCCTGGTCGACCTGGATCCCCAGTGCAACGCGTCGTCCGGGCTCGGGCTGCGGCCCGAGCCCGGCCAGCCCACCCTGTACGAGGTGCTCACCGGCCAGGCCGCCCTGGTAGACGCGGTCCGGTCCACCGAACTCCAGGCCCTGTCCGTGGTGCCCGCCTCCCGGGATCTCGCCGCAGCGGACGTCGAACTGGTGTCGGCGGACCGCCGGGAGTTCCGCCTCCGCCAGGCCCTGGACGGCGCCGTGGCGGACTACGAGTACGTGATCATCGACTGCCCGCCGAGTTTGAGCTTCCTCACGGTGAACGCTCTGGTGGCATCGGACGCGGTGATCATCCCCCTCCAGTGCGAGTACTACGCCCTGGAAGGGTTGTCCCAGCTCCTGCACACGATCCGGACGGTTCGCAGGGGGTTCAACCCGCGGCTGCGGGTCGAGGGGATCGTGCTCACGATGTTCGACACCCGAAACAACCTGAGCCACCAGGTGGCCGAGGAGGTGCGCCGGCACTTCAAGGACAAGGTGTTCCGGTCGGTGATCCCCCGGAACGTCCGCCTGAGCGAAGCGCCGAGCCACGGCAAACCGGCCATCTTGTACGACATCCGGAGCACGGGTGCCCAGAGCTACCTGAGCATGGCCCGGGAACTGCTGGCGTGACCCGGCTCGCGTCACCGGAGAACCGATGAGCCCATCCAAAGGAAAACGAACGGCCCTGGGCACCGGTTTGGACTCGTTGCTCCCCGACCGGCTCGAGGGGGAGTTCTTTCTGTGCCCGGTGGAGGAGATTCGTCCGAGTCCAAGCCAACCTCGCCAGGATTTCCCGCCCGAAGCGATCGAGGAACTGGCCGAGAGCATCCGGGAGAAGGGGCTGATCCAGCCCGTGATCCTGCGCCAGGCAGCGGACGGCGCGTACGAGCTGATCGCGGGCGAGCGGCGGTGGCGGGCTGCCCAGAGGGCGGGTCTCACCGAGATCCCGTCGATCCTGCGGGATGCCGACGAGGAAGAGGTGCTGGAGCTGGCCCTGGTCGAGAACCTCCAACGCCAGGACCTGAACCCGGTGGAAGAGGCGTTGGCGTACCGGGTGCTGCTCGAGAAGATGGGCCTGACCCAGGAAGAGCTGGCCGCGCGCATCGGCCGGTCCCGGGCGTCGGTGGCCAACACGGTTCGTCTGTTGTCCCTGCCCGAGCGGGCCCTGGCCGCCCTGCGCAAGGGGCGGATCTCCGCAGGCCACGCCAGGGCGATCCTGGCCCTGGACGACGAACGCGACCGGCTCGGCTTGTTGGAGGAGATCCTGAAGAAAGGGCTTTCGGTGCGCCAGGCCGAAGCCCTGGTGCGCAACCCCCGGCCTCGTCCTGCCCCTCGGGAGCGGGATACCGACCTGAAAGCGCTGGAGGCACGGCTGACCCGGCGCCTGGGGACCCGGGTGGTGCTCCAGCCGGGCCGCAAGAAGGGCACGGGGCGGATCGCGATCGAGTACCGGAGCCTCGATGACCTGGACCGGATCCTGGACGCGATGGAGGGACGGTGAGCGCGCCGGGGCGCTGGGAGGAGGCGTGAAGCCCAACCCCGGCCGGCGGCGCCGGGTCGACCCCGGGGAACTCAAGGACCTCACGGACCACCTGGGACTGGTGACCCACCTGGGGCTGACCATGGTGGCCGCGATCGGGATCGGGTTCGCGATCGGGTACTACCTGGACCGGTGGACCGGCCACCGGGGCCTGTGGAAGGCCGTATTCATCCCGGTGGGTGCCTTGTCCGGGTTCTGGACGGTGTACCGGATCGTGATGGAAACCGGGGAGCGTAGCGAACGGCGCAGGGGGGGGCATAACGATAACACCAGTGATTCAAGGTAGTTGCAGGGCGGAGCCCCCGGACGGGCCCAGCGATCCCCCGGACGACTTCGGGCGGTTCCGGCGCCGGCTGCTGGCCGCTGCCCTCGTCCTGGCCGTGGCCGGGGCAGCCGGCCTGCGCGCAACGCTGGGGGCGGCCGAGGCCCGGGGGTTCGTCCTGGGCGCCGCAGCGTCGATCGCCGGGCTGTGGCTCCACGCCCGCGCGGTGGAGGCGTACGGCGCGCTTTCGCCGGCCGCAGCGCGCAACCGGGCGCGCCGGGGAGCCCTGGCCCGGCTCGGGCTGCGCGCGGGTGCCGGGCTGGTCGCGGCCGCGGCTCCCGGCGTATCCCTGGCTGCGGCGTTGGCCGGCCTGCTGGTGGGGCCGGCAGCCGTGGTGCTGAGTCCCCTGGTCGGGCCAGACCCCTCCAGGCCCGGGTGTTGAGCGAAGCCGGAGGTTAGCCGTGGAAGACATCACCCGGATCTCCCAGTGGGTCGTGACCGTGGCCGGCCGGTCGGTCACCCTGAACGCGACCACCCTGCTGATGTCGTGGGTCGTGATGGCCGGCCTGGTGGGGTTCGCCGTGGCAGCCACCCGGTGGCCCCGGGCCGTGCCCGGGCCGGTGCAGGCGGCCGGCGAGTTGCTGGTGGAGGGGTTCCGGGACCTGGTGAACGACACCCTGGGCAAGCTCGGGCCCCGGTACTTCAGCTTCATCCTGTCTCTGTTCGTGTTCATCCTGGTGTCCAACTGGCTTGGGATGATCCCGTTCCTCGAGGAACCAACCAAGGACCTGAACACCACCCTGATCCTGGGGATCGTGGGGTTCGTGGTGGCCCACGTGTCCGCGGTGCGCGCCAAGGGGTGGAAGGCGTACCTGGCCCAGTACTTCCAGCCGGTGTTCATCATGTTCCCGTTGAATGTGATCGGCGAGCTGGCCAAAGTGGTATCGATCTCGTTCCGGCTGTACGGCAACATCATGGGCGGCTCGATCATCATCCTCGTGGTGTCGGACCTCGTGCGCCAGCTGGTGCTGCCGCCGGTCCTGCAGGCGTTTTTCGGCTTTTTCATCGGCACGGTGCAGGCGTTCGTGTTCGCGATGCTTACCTTGACCTACATCTCGGTGGCGGTGCAGGAGTAAATAAATGGACGCGGACGCGTGGACCCGGGCCGCAGCGTACGCCGGGGCCGCGATGTGCATGGGGCTCGGTGCGATCGGGAGCGCGTGGGGCGAGGGTGTGGCTGCCGAGCAGGCGAGCCGGGGCATCGCCCGCCAGCCGGCCAACTCGGCCGCCGTGCTCAGGACCATGCTGGTGGGCCAGGCCGTGGCCGAGTCCGCCAGCATCTTCGCCCTGGTGATCGCGTTGCTGCTGGTGTTCACGCCCTGGGGAGCGCCGGGCCTGCTGCGGGCCGTGTCCCTGTTCGCGGCCGGGCTGTGCATGGGAGCGGGCGCCCTCGGCCCGGGAGCGGGCGCGGGATTGCCCGCCGGGGCGGCGTGTCACGGCGTGGCGCGCACCCCCAGGGCCGGGGGCGCGCTCAACACCCTGATGCTGGTGGGCCAGGCCGTGGCCCAGACCCCGGCGGTGTTCGCGTTGCTGGTGTCGTTTTTGCTGCTGTTCAAGGATTTTTCCGGGACCCCGGCCAGCCTGCCCGCAGCGGCGGCCGTGCTCGGAGCGGGCGTTGCCGCCGGGTTCTCCGGGATCGGGCCCGGTCTCGGCGCCGGCATCACGGCGGCTGCCGCGTGCGACGGCGCAGCGCGCCGGCCCGACCGGCACGCCGTGCTGCTGCGGGCGATGCTGGTGGGCCAGGCCGTGAGCCAGTCCACGGCGGTGTACGGGCTGGTGGTGTCCCTGCTGCTCCTCTATCTGTATTGAGGACAAACCGGGTCAGGCGGGGCCCGGGAACCGTTTTCGCCAACCACAAGGCGGGTCGGCCCGCGGGCCTGCCCGGAAGGAGAAGCGACCATGGCGTTCGACGTTTCCGGTACGGATCTGGTCCGGGCGGCCGCTCTGCTGGGCGCCGGTATCAGCATGGGGTTCGGTGCGATCGGTCCCGGCATCGGGGAGGGGTTCGCGGCGGGCAAGGCGTGCGAAGGAATCGCCCGGGCGCCCGAACACGCCAACCTCCTGACCCGGACGATGCTGGTCGGTCAGGCCGTGTCCGAGTCCACCGGAATCTACGCGCTGGTTGTGGCCCTTTTGCTCATTTTCGTGGTGTAGCGACTGCGGTTTCGACGTCGCTCGAACGTGTTTGATTCCGCAAAGGCGTTCGTGTATCATCGCGCGCGCTTTCGTTCCGGGACCGGGAGGAGTGCCCCTTGATCAACATCAACGAGACCCTGATCATTCAGCTGGTCAACTTCCTGTTGTTGATGTTCCTGCTCAACCGGCTCTTGTTCAAGCCGATGCTGCGGGTGCTCGACGAGCGCCGGGAGCGGACCGAGGGCCGCCGGCAGGCCGCGGAGCAGCGAGATGCCCAGGCCGAGGCGGTCTGGGCCGACTATCAGGAGAAGATACAGCAAGCGCGGGTCGAGGCCGACCGGATCCGGTCCGACCTGATCCGCAGGGCCGAGGCCGAACGCCAGAAGATCGTGGAGGCGGCGGCGGCCGAGGCCGAGAAGAACGTGGCCCAGCTCCGCGCCCGTATCCAGGCCGAGGCCCGCGATGCCCTGGCCGTCCTGGAAAAGGATGCCCGCGCGCTGGCCGGCGGCATCGCAGAGCGCATTCTCGGGAGGAGCGTGTGATGGGACGTTTCCTGCGGCGGTGGGGTCCGGTGCTGGCAGCCGTGGCGGTCGTCCTGGTGCCGGCACTGGTGGGCGCCAGCGAGGGCGGCGGCGAACCGGGCCGCAGCCCCCTGTACAACCTGGTCATGAAGTTCGTCAACTTCGGCATCCTCGCCGGGGGCCTGTACTACTTCCTGCGAAAGCCCGCGGCCGCGGCCCTGGCCAACCGCCAGGAGACCGTGCGCAAGGCCCTGGAGGACGCGCGCAAGGCCCAGGAGGCTGCCGAGGCCAAGTACCGGGAGTACCAGCAGAAGGTGGCCGCCCTGGACGCCGAGGTCGAGCAGATCCGCGCCGACTTCAAGGCCGAGGGTGAGCGCCAGCACGACCGCATCCTGGCCGAGGCGGCCCAGGCCGCCGAAAGCCTGAGGGCCCAGGCCGAGCGGGCGGCCGAGAACGAGGTCAAGCGCGCCCGGGACGACCTGCGCACCCGGGCGGCCGAACTGTCGGTCCAGCTGGCCGAAGAGCTCCTGGCAAAGGCGTACACCGAGGACGACCAGAAGAAGGCGGTCCGCCTCACCATCCAGAACATCGAGGGGCTACATTGACCCGTACCCGTATCGCCAAGCGTTACGCCCGGGCCCTGTTCGAGCTGGCCTCCGAGGCGAACAAGATCGAGCCGATCGGGTCCGAGATCCAGGCGATCCGAGACCTGCTGGCAACCAACGCCGAGCTGCACACCGCGCTGCTGAGCCCGGTGTTGCCGCGGACCACCAAGGCCGAGATCCTGGATGCGCTGATCGAGGCCGCGGGGGTGGACCCCCTGGTGGGCAACTTCCTGCGGGTGCTGCTGGAAGCCCGGAAGCTTCCCGCCCTGGGGGACATCTGTGACGCGTACGCCACGTTCGCGGACGAGGCCGCGGGCCGGGTCCGGGGTGAGGCGGTGACCCCGATGGCCCTGGCTCCCGCGGATCTGGACGCCCTTCGGGCCGCGCTGTCCAAGGCCCTCGACAAGGAGGTTTTCCTGGACGCCCGAGAGGATCCGTCGATCCTGGGCGGCGTCGTCGCGCGGGTGGGCAACCTCGTGTTCGACGGGAGCCTGCGCACCCAGCTGATTCGAATGAAAGAAACCTTGACCAGAGGGTGAGGAGAGCCATGCAGATCCGCGCCGAGGAAATCAGCCAGATCATCAAGACCAAGATCCAGAACTTCCAGGTCGAGCTCGACGTGGCCGAGACCGGGGTCGTGCTCAACGTGGGCGACGGCATCGCCCGCGTGCACGGCCTGGAGAAGTGCATGGCCGGCGAGCTGTTGGAGTTCCCGGGCGGGGTCATGGCCATGGCCCTGAACCTGGAAGAGGACAACGTGGGGGCCGCGATCCTGGGCGAGGCCAGCGAGATCAAGGAGGGTGATCTAGTCAAGCGCACCGGCCGGATCGTGTCGGTGCCCGTGGGCGAGGGCCTGCTCGGCCGGGTGGTGGACCCCCTGGGCCAGCCCCTGGACGGCCTGGGGCCGGTGGAGTCGTCGGAGACCAGCGTGATCGACATCAAGGCGCCGGGCATCGTGCTGCGCCAGTCGGTGAACCAGCCCCTGCAGACCGGGCTGAAGGCGATCGACTCGATGGTGCCGATCGGCCGGGGCCAGCGGGAGTTGATCATCGGTGACCGGCAGACCGGCAAGACCGCGGTGGCCGTGGACACCATCATCAACCAGCGGGGCGGCGACGTGGCGTGCATCTACGTGGCCATCGGCCAGAAGCGGTCCACGGTGGCCCAGGTGGTGGCCAAGCTCAAGGAGTACGGCGCGATGGACTACACCATCGTGGTGGCCGCCACCGCGTCGGACCCGGCGCCCCTGCAGTACATCTCCCCGTTCGCCGGCGCGGCCATGGGCGAGTTCTTCCGGGACAACGGCAAGCACGCCCTGATCATCTACGACGACCTGTCCAAGCAGGCCGTGGCTTACCGGCAGCTCAGCCTGCTGCTGCGCCGCCCGCCGGGCCGCGAGGCGTACCCGGGCGACGTGTTCTACCTCCACTCGCGGCTCCTGGAGCGCGCGGCCAAGCTGTCGGACGAGCGGGGCGGCGGCAGCCTCACGGCCCTGCCGGTCATCGAGACCCAGGCCGGGGACGTGTCGGCGTACATCCCCACCAACGTGATCTCGATCACCGACGGCCAGATCTACCTGGAGAGCGACTTGTTCTACTCCGGCGTGCGGCCGGCCATCAACGTGGGCCTGTCGGTGTCCCGGGTGGGCGGCGCGGCCCAGGTCAAGGCGATGAAGGGCGTGGCCGGAACCCTGCGGCTCGACCTGGCCCAGTACCGGGAGCTGGAGGCGTTCTCCCAGTTCGGTTCCGACCTGGACGCGGCCACCCAGCGGCAGCTGTCCAGGGGCGCCCGGCTCGTCGAAATCCTCAAGCAGGGCCAGTACGAGCCGTTGCCGGTGGAGAAGCAGATCCTCATCATCTATGCCGCCACCAACGGGTTCGTCGACAAGTACGAGGTGTCCCAGCTGTCCAAGTACGAGGAGCAGCTCTACGCGTTCTTCGAGGGCAAGAAGGCCGGCATCCTCGACGACATCCGCACCAAGAAGGTCCTGGACGACGATCTCAAGGCGCAGATCGACAAGGCCCTTGAAGCGTTCGACCAGGCGTTCATGGCCGACTAAGCCGGGAGCCGACGGATGGCGAACCTCAAGGAAATCAAGACGCGGATCTCCAGCGTCAAGAGCACGCAGCAGATCACCAAGGCCATGAAGATGGTCTCTGCGGCCAAGTTCCGGAAGGCCGAGGAGGCGATTCTGCAGAACCGGCCGTACTCGGACAAGATGCTCGAGGTTCTCTCCAGCCTGGCCCTGCGCACCGAGGAGGCGGCCCACCCGCTTCTGGAACGCCGGGAGCACAAACACGCCGGACTGGTGGTGTTCACCTCGGACCGGGGGCTGTGCGGGTCGTTCAACGGCGGCATCCTGCGAAGCGTACAGCGGTTCCTGACCGAGAAGGCCGGCCAGTACGAGAAGATCTCCCTGCACATCGTGGGCAAGAAGGCCAAGGAGTTCTTCGCCAGCCGGGACGCAGACATCCTGGGCGAGTGGGTCGAACTGTTCGGTAACATCTCGTTCGGCGTGGCCCAGGAGATCGGGGCGTCGGTGGTGGAGCGGTACACCAACCGAGAACTGGACGTGGTGTACATGGTGTACAACGAGTTCCGGTCGGCCCTGTCCCAGGAGGTGGTGTACGACCGGTTGCTTCCGGTGGAGCCGATGCCGGTGGAACCCGACACCACCACCACCGAGTACATCTACGAGCCGGACGAGGAGTACATGCTCAACTGGCTGCTCCCGAGCTACGTGGACGTTCGGATCTTCCGGGCGCTGCTGGAGAGCACGGCCAGCGAGCACGGCGCCCTGATGACCGCGATGGACTCGGCCACCAACAACGCCTCCGACATGATCGACCGGCTCACCCTCAAGTACAACCGGGCTCGCCAGGAGGCGATCACCACCGAGTTGATGGATATCGTCAACGGCGTCGAGGCCATGCGCTAGCCCTACGCCCCGAGCACCGTTTTCTCCAAAGGAGGCTCCTGCCCATGAGCGAATACGGAAAGATCACCCAGGTCATCGGCCCCGTCGTGGACGTGGCGTTCGAGGGCGACCTGCCCGAGATCTACACGGCGCTGAAAATCTCCAACCCGTCGATCAGCGACGGGGAGTGGAACCTGATCGTCGAGGTCGCCCAGCACCTGGGCGAAAAGACGGTGCGGTGCATCGCGATGGACTCTACCGAGGGGCTGGTGCGTGGCATGCCGGTCTTGGACACCGGCGACCAGATCACCATGCCGGTGGGCCGGGCCACCCTGGGCCGGATCCTGAACGTGGTCGGCGAGCCCGTGGACGAGGCCGGCCCGGTCGAGACCGACAAGCGCAGCCCGATCCACAAAGAAGCCCCGCCGTTCACCGAGATGAGCACCGAGGTTCAGGCCCTGGAGACCGGAATCAAGGTGGTGGACCTGCTCGCCCCGTACCAGCGGGGCGGAAAGATCGGCCTGTTCGGCGGCGCCGGCGTGGGCAAGACCGTGCTGATCATGGAGCTGATCAACAACATCGCCAAGCAGCACGGCGGGTTCTCGGTGTTCGGCGGCGTCGGGGAACGCACCCGCGAGGGCAACGATCTGTGGGTCGAGATGAAGGAGTCCGGGGTTCTCGACAAGACCTCCCTGGTGTACGGCCAGATGAACGAGCCGCCGGGTGCCCGGGCTCGGGTGGCCCTGTCCGCCCTCACCGTTGCCGAGTACTTCCGGGACGAGGAGGGGCAGGACGTCCTGCTGTTCATCGACAACATCTTCCGGTTCACCCAGGCCGGGTCCGAGGTGTCGGCGCTCCTGGGGCGGATCCCGTCGGCCGTGGGCTACCAGCCCACCCTGGCCAACGAGATGGGCGAACTCCAGGAGCGGATCACCACCACCTCCAAGGGGTCGATCACGTCGGTGCAGGCGATCTACGTGCCGGCCGACGACCTCACCGACCCGGCGCCGGCCACCGCGTTCGCCCACCTGGACGCCACCACCGTGCTGTCCCGCCAGATCGCGGAGCTGGGCATCTACCCGGCGGTGGACCCGCTGGACTCCACCAGCCGGATCCTGGACCCGCGGGTCGTGGGCGACGAACACTATGCCGTGGCCCGGCAGGTGCAGGAGATCCTCCAGAAGTACAAGGATCTCCAGGACATCATCGCGATCCTCGGCATGGACGAACTCAGCGAGGAGGACAAGCTGGTCGTGTCCCGGGCCCGGAAGATCCAGCGGTTCCTGTCCCAGCCGTTTTTCGTGGCCGAGGCGTTCACCGGCACCCCGGGCAAGTACGTGCAGCTCAAGGACACGATCCGGGGCTTCCAGGAGATCGCCGAGGGCGCGCACGACGATCTGCCCGAACAGGCGTTCTACATGGTCGGCACGATCGAAGAGGCCATCGAGAAGGGCAAGCAACTCGAGACAGCGGCCTAGCAGGTTGCGGAAAAAGCAACCTGCTGCGCGCCCCACGGAAGGGGTTTTTCAGCATCCTGCTAGTCCGAGGAGGCACCGATGGCGCAGGAACGGTTCCGTCTGGAAGTCGTCACCCCCGATCGCTCCCTGGTGAGCGAGGAGGTGGACGAGATCACCGCCCCGGGCGTGGCCGGGGAGTTTGGCGTGCTGCCGGGACACACGCCGTTCCTCACCGCCCTGGGCGTGGGAGCGCTGATGTACCGCGTGGGGGGGGAGGAACACTTCCTGGCTGTCCGCCACGGGTTTGCCGAGATCACCCACGACAAGGTGACCGTGCTGGCCCAGGAGGCGGACCTGCCGTCCGAGATCGACCTTGGGCAGGCCGAGGCCGAGAAGGTCGAGGCCGAGCAGGCGCTCCAGCAGCTGTCCCACGAGTCCAAGGAGTACCTTGAGGTCCAGGCCAAGCTGGAACGGGCCATGAACCGGATCACCGTGGCAACCCGCCGCGGCTGACCCTGCTGGCCGCAACGACCGGCCGGTCGTGTTTTTCCAGGGGCGCCCGTACGGGCGCCCCTGGTTTTTAAGTGCCCGGGGAAGAGGGGAGGTGTGTCGTGCGCGAAGAACTGGTGGCCCTGCTCGAGCGGGGGGACGTGGACGCGTTCAACGAGGTGAGCCGCCGCCGCCGGGAGATCGTGGACCTAGCCGGGGTGGACCTGACCGGCGCGCGCCTGGACGGGGTGGATCTGCGGGGAGCCCGGCTGGACGAGGCCACGTTGAGCCGAGCCCGGCTGGCCGGAGCCGACCTGGCCGGCGCGTCCCTGCGGTTCGCCAGGCTGGACGGCGCGGACCTGGCCGGGGCTGATCTGGGCCGGGCGAACCTGTACGGCGCGGACCTCTCCGGGGCGCTGCTCGAGGGGGCGCTGCTTTACGGTGCGGACGTGGTCTCGGCCACCTTTCCGGCGACCTTGCGGGCCGAGGAGGTGCAGGTTGCGGTGTCGGTGGGGATCCGGGTACGCCACGACCCTGTGGTCCGGCTGCTCGAACGGCTGCTCGAACGGGCATAGGTTCGAACCCGGCAACGGGCGGCCCGGGGTGTCAGCGGCGGTTTCCCGGGAGCGGCTCTGTCGAGGCGTTGCCCGCGGTTTTTGCGTCGGCGCCGCGAAAGGGGGGGGCTTCCGGTTGAGAGGTCCGGAGCACCGCGCCCCGGATACTCGTGGTCTCGCCGTCCCGGACCACCCGGAACCGGACACCCCGCACGCCGGGCTCGTCGAGCTTGGCCCGGGTCTCGGCGAGCACCCTGGCCCGAAGGGTGTCGAACGAAGGGGCCGTTCCGCACGCCTGGACCACCTCCCGGTGCAGCCGGCGAATGTACCGGTCTGCGGCCGCCCCGTCGTCCAGGGCCCGGCGGTCCAGGACCACGTCGTTTCCGGTCGCGCCGGCGGCAGAGGCCCCGGTCCGGCGGGTGTTGCGCGCCTCCAGCCGGTGGCGCGCCTGGGTGCACAGGGACTGGAACCGGTGGCCCAGGGACCGGGACCGGAAACGGGTCGCGGTATTGTTGCCCGGCATCCGGCTGATCCTCAGGATGTCGCGTTCGATCTGGTCCCGCAGGGCTACGGGTTCGATCCGGCGTTCCCCGGCGAAGTACAGGTCGTACTCCCGCCTCAGGCGGTCGATCTTTTCCTGGATTCCGTCCAGGGCTCGTTGCAGGGGGTCCACAGCCGTCAGCCTTCGCCGGTCCAGGCGTCCCCCTCTTCGGTGAACGGCGAGATCGAGCGCAGCCGTTCGATGATGCCGGGCAGGCGCTCCACCACGAACGCGATCTCTTCCTCGGTGTTGAACCGGGACAGGCTGAGCCGCACCGAGCCGTGGGCGTAGGTGAACGGCACCCCCATCGCCCGGAGCACGTGGGACGGCTCCAGGCTGCCCGAGGTGCACGCCGAGCCGGAGCTGGCGCAGATGCCCAGCTCGTCCAGCAGGAGCAGGATCGCCTCTCCCTCCACGAACTTAAACGACAGGTTCACCGTGTTGGGCAGCCGGTCGGTCGGGTGGCCGTTCAGGCGGGTGTCCGGGACAGTGGCCAGCAGGCCTCGTTCCAACCGGTCCCGCAGGGCACGCACCCGCGTGTTCTCGTGCTCGATGTTCTCGCCAGCCAGCTCGCACGCCTTGCCCAGGCCGATGATGCCCGGCACGTTCTCGGTGCCGCCCCGGCGACCCCGCTCCTGGTGGCCGCCGACCAGGAACGGCCGGAACGGCACCCCCTTGCGCACGTACAGGGCGCCCACCCCTTTCGGGGCGTGCAGCTTGTGGCCCGACAGGGTCAGGAAATCGATCGGGAGCTGGTGGACGTCCATCGGGATCTTGCCCACGGCCTGGACCGCGTCGGTGTGGAACAGGGCGCCCCGGCTCTTGGCGATCTCGCCGGCCTCCTGGACCGGGAACACCGTGCCGGTCTCGTTGTTGGCCCACATGATGGACACCAGGGCCGTGTCGTCCCGGATCGCGTCCCGCAGTTCGTCCAGGTCGATCATCCCGTCGCCGTCCACACCGAGCAGGGTCAGGTGGTACCCCTTCTTCACCAGGTGGTTGGCCAGGTTGAGCACTGCGGGGTGTTCGACCTTGGTCGTGACCAGGTGGCGCTTGTCGGGTTGGGCCTCCAAAGCCGACCGGATCGCGGTGCTGTCGCCCTCGGTGCCGCACGAGGTGAACACGATCTCCCCGGCGGCCGCTCCGAGAAGGGCGGCCACCCGTTCCCTGGCCGTGTCCAGGTGGTGGCCCACCTGGCCGCCGAAGGTGTGCATGCTCGACGGGTTCCCGTACAGGTCGCAGAAGAACGGGCGCATCTCCTCGAACACGGCCGGGTCCACCCGGGTGGTCGCGTTGTTGTCGAGATAGATCGTCGCCATGGTCACGCCTCCAGCACCTGGATGTCCGGGTCCACCACCTCGCGCAGCCGGGCCTCGACGCCGCTCTTCAGGGTGATCTGGCTCGACGGGCAGTTGCTGCACGTGCCCCGCAGGCTTACGTACACCTTGGTGCCGTCCACGTCCACCAGTTCGAGGTCACCACCGTCCGCCTGCAGGCTCGGCCGGATCTCTTCGTCGATCACCTGCTGCACCTTCTGGATCCGCTGGAGGTTGGTCAACCGGGCGGGCGGGCCGGGGGGCTCGCGTTCGGCGCGGGTCTCCATGGCGCCCCGCACCTCTGCCAGGATCTTCTCGATGTCCGGCAGGCACCGCTCGCACCCGCCGCCGGCCTTGGTGTAGTGGGTCACGTCCTCCACGCTCTTGAGGTCGTTCTCCTCGATCGCCCGGCGGATCTGCACGTCGGTGACCCCGAAGCACTCGCACACCACCTCACCTTCCAGGGGCTGGTCCGGGGTCTCGATGCCGCGGTAGTTGTTAATCGCCGCCTCCAGGGCCTCCCGGCCCATCACCGAACAGTGCATCTTCTCCTTGGGCAGGCCGCCCAGGTAGTCGGCGATGTCCTTGTTGGTGATCTGGAGCGCTTCATCCAGGGTCTTGCCCTTGACCATCTCGGTCAGGGCCGAACTCGACGCGATCGCGCTGCCGCAGCCGAACGTCTGGAACCGGGCGTCCACGATCCGGCCGTCCTCCACCTTGATGAACAGGCGCAGCGCATCGCCGCACGCGAGGCTGCCCACCTCGCCCACACCGTCGGCGTCCTCGATCTTGCCCACGTTCTTCGGGTTCAGAAAATGCTCTTTGACCTTGTCCGTATAGTCCCACATGACAACCCGCCTCCGGTTTCCTAGTGAGCCCTGTCGGGCCTCGCGGCCGACGGGCCAATGTAACAACCCCCCGGGCCGCCGTCAAAACGGCTTACTGCGCCTCGAGCAGTGCGTCGATCCGGGCGCTCAACAGGCCGGTCTCTCCGCCGCCGGCCGCGGCGAACGCCACCTGGGCGCCCCGGTCCAGGAGCACCACGGTGGGGGTGGCGCGGACGCCGAGGCGGGCGGCCAGGCCGGTGCCGTCTTCCGGGGCGTCCACCAGGCACGGCAGCCCGCCGCCCCGTTCGTCCATGAACCGGGCGACCCGGGGAACAAGCCGGGGCGCGTCCACGTTGACCGCGTAGGTGACGAGCCCCCGGCCCTCGTACCGCCGGGCCAGCGCCACGAGGGCCGGGAAGTCCCGGCGGCACGGCTGGCAGTACAGGCTCCAGAAAAAGAGCAGGGTCGGGCGAGCCGGGTCCAGGGTTACGGAGCCGCCGTCGAGGCGCCGGACAGGGGGCAGGTCCACCCTGTCGCCCACCGTAGCCAGCGCAGACCCCCGGGGTGCGAACGCGGTCATCCCCTGCCGCGGCGCGAGCGTGACGTCCTGTGCCCGGGCGTCCCCCAGGAGCGACCGGATCTTGGCCTCGAACCGGTCCTCGTCGCCCGGGCGGTATCCCTCCTGGTACAGGCGGATCCACCCCTCCTTGTCCACGATCACGGTGACCGGGAGGATCTCCACACCGAACGCAGCCGCGACCTCCTGGCGAGGGTCGCGGATCACGGGGTACGGCGGCGAGAGCCCCACCTTGTCCAGGACCTTTCGGATCCGCTTCGGCGAGAACACGTCGGTGTTGACACTGATCACCGCCAGGCCCCGGTCCTTGTACTTCTCGTACACGGCCTCGATCCGGGGCATCTCCTCCAGGCACGACTTGCAGAAGATGCTCCAGAACTCCAGAAGGACCACGTGGGTTCCCACGTAGTCGGCCAGCCGGACAGTGGCGTCCCCGTCCAACGTGCGGGCCGCGAACCCCGGCGCCCTGGCGTTGACGTCCACGACAACGGTGTCCCCGGACGTCTTTTCCTGGAGGGCGTCCGGGGCGCCCCGGCAGCCGGACGCGAAAAGGTACACCGCGGCAAACAAGACTGAAAAGGTCTTCATGGGGGCCAGCATACGGCCGTCAGGACGGCAGGTCAAAGGAAACGGCGGGACGGTTCGAGACGCGCCCAGTAGTACGCGATGCCCGGCCGGTCGAACCGCTCGAACGCGCTGGGGCGGCCGGCCATGCGTTCGGCCACGATCCGGGGGGGGATGCTCCGGTCCCGGCACAGGGTCCGGTAGATCTCGGGTGCGGCGGCGTCCAGCGAACCCGGTCCGGTCCACGCGGCCACCGCGTCGCGCACGGCCAGGATCGCCCGCCGGGTCACCGCCACCCACCGGCGGGCGGCCGGGCCCGTGCGCACCTCCCGGTGGCCGGTCACCAGGATCGCCACGGGGAGGTCGAGCAACGTGTCCAGGCTGGCCACGTACCGGTCGCCGTCGGTGAAGAACGGGTACGGGCTCGGGTAGAACGGCTCGTCCCACGCTTCGCCCTTGGGCTGGACCAGGTCGCCCGACAGGAGGGTCTGGGAGGCAGGGAGCCAGAACGCGAGGTCGTCCCCCCACGGGGAGTGGCCGGGGCACGGGATGACCTCCCCGCCCCACGGCGCGGGGCTGCGGGCGGCGACCGCCAAGTCGGGCGCCACGGGGCTTGCCGCATGGGCCACGACCCGGGCCGCAGGAGCCGCGGCCCGGGCGCGGTCGAGGTTCGCGATGTGGTCCGGGTGGCCGTGGGTCACGGCGATCCACGCCACGTCCTTGCCGGTTTTGTGCCGGACGGCGTCGATGTCGGCGGCCACGGGCGCCCACGGCTCGTCGCCGGGGTCCACCACGGCCAGGGCGCCGGGGCCCTCGATCACCACGGCCCGGCCCGTGGTGACCCACACCCCGGCGGCGGGTTGCCGGAGCCCCGGAGGGCACGGGTCCCGGGGTCCGTTCAGGGCAACCACGGGGTCACCCCAGGCCGGAGAGGACCTTTTCGATCGTCTGCATGTGCACGGCCTCCTCCTCCACCAGGTGCCGGTAGAACGCGGCCTCGGCGTCGCAGGACGCCTTGGCCAGCCGGTCCCGGTAGAACGCCATTCCCTTTCGCTCCATCTCGAGGGCGGTACGCAGCGCCTCTGCAGCAGAAGCGTCCGGGGCGATCGCCTTGCCCAGCCGGGCCGACGCGTGCTCGAACGCGTCCACCACCCCGGACGACCGGGCCACCATGGAAGCCGTGTCCGGCCACCCGGCTTGTGCCTTGAGTTGCTCGTAGATCTCTCGTACCCTGCGGATGTGGTCTTTCTCGTCCTCGGCCAGGGCCAGCAGGACCTCCCTTGCGAGGGGGTTCGCCGCCTGCTCGGCCGCGCGCAGGTAGAAGTCCCGGCCGTCGGACTCGAACTTCACGGCTTCGGCCAGCGCCAGCACGGCAGCGTCGTTGGTGCTCATCGCGTTCCTCCACGGCGGGAATGCCCGCCTTCCAGGGGGGCAGATATCGAGAAAATTTGCACATGGATTCTAGTCACCCCTGCCAGAACGTGTCAAACCGCGCCGTGGAGGTGCTGTGCGTGTACGGGAGCCCGCGGATCCGGGGCAACACGGATCGGTTGATGAACGCGTTTGCCGCCGGCGTGGAGGCCGTCGGCGCCACGGCCGACCGGGTGTACCTGCGGGACCTGCGCGTGAGCCCGTGCCGGGAGATCTACGCGTGCGAGCGGAAAGGGCGGTGCGCCCTCGAGGACGACATGCAGCCGCTGTACGAGCGGCTCCGGGACGTGGACGCGGTGGCCCTGTCCAGCCCGGTCATGTTCTACGGGGTGTCGGCCCACGCCAAGGCGTTCATCGACCGGTGCCAGGCGCTGTGGTGTCTTCGGTACCGGCGGGAGGAACGGGTGAGCCGGTCCGCCCTGGTGGTCCGCCGCGGGGTGTTGCTGGCCGCGGGTGGCTCCAAGGGAAGGAAGTTGTTCGACGGGCTGCGCCTCACCTTCAAGTACTTCCTGGACACTCTCGAGGCCGAGCCGTGGCGGGATCTCCTGGTCCGGTCGGTGGACGAGCGGGGCGATATCGACGCCCACCCCACGGCGCTGGCCGAGGCCGAAAACCTCGGCCGGGCACTGGTGGCCCGGGTGCGGGCCGACCTGGCCGAAGCCGAGGAGGCGGGCGGTGGGTGACCGGGTCTCGGTGGCCCGGGAGCGCCTCCGGGAGTACCTGCGGGGGCGGGGGCTCCGGGCCACCCGCCAACGGGACCGGGTGCTCGAGGCGTTTCTGGCCGACGCGGCCCACGCCAGCGTGGACGAGATCTACGACCGGGCCCGGGCAGGGGATCCGGCCATCGGCCACGCCACGGTGTACCGGGCGATGGGGCTGTTCGTGGCCGCCGGGATCGCCAAGGAACGCCGGTTCCACGCGGACGGACGGGTCCGGTACGAGCCCGCGCTCGACGTGGACCACCACGACCACCTGGTGTGCACCCGGTGCGGGGACATCCAGGAGTTCGAGAACCCGGCGATCGAACGCCTGCAGGAGGAAGTGGCCGCTGCCCGCGGTTTCGCCGTGGCCTACCACCGTCTGGAGCTGTACGGCCTGTGTGCCCGGTGCCGGGCCGGGGAAAAGGGGCCCGAAAAATCCCTTGACGAACAGTCCGGGAGTCGGGTATAAAGCCCGACCATAAACGTGAGCGATGCCACGAACCGGCGCGAGCCGGCACAACCCAGCCCCCCCGGAAGAGCAGGGTGTTAGCAGCGAGCAATCGCTCTACCCCTGTTCTTCTTATTTTGGGGTCCGGCGTCGCCGCGACCTGCCTTGGAGACTCGCCGCCCCCTGCCGGACCCCCGGCTGCCGGCCGCTCCCGGGCGACATCTTATCAAGAGTGGTGGAGGGACCAGGCCCTGCGAAGCCACAGCAACCGGACCCGCCCCGGGAACCGGTGCTCCATCCTGCGGGGCCCAGCGCCCCGAGAGATGAGACGGTCGGCCTTTTGGAGCGGATACCCCCGCTTGCCCCGAGGCACGCGTGCGCCGTCCTTCCGAGGAGGGACCCCCGTTGAACCGCGACCGAGACGACGCCGGAGTGGGGGTGGTGGCCCCCCGGCAGGTGACCCTGTGCCACCCGCCTGACGAGCTGTACCTCCAGAGCGGCCGGATCCTCGGCCCGATCCAGGTGACCTACGAGACCTACGGCCGCCTGTCCCCGAACCGGGACAACGCGGTGCTCGTGTGCCATGCCCTGTCCGGGGACCACCACGCGGCCGGCCGCCACGCTCCGGACGATCGCAAGCCCGGGTGGTGGGACCCGATGATCGGGCCCGGGCGGGGGATCGACACCGACCGGTACTTCGTGGTGTGCTCCAACGTGCTGGGCAGCTGCAAGGGCACCACCGGACCGTCGTCGATCAACCCGCGCACGGGCAAGCCGTTCGGCATGAGGTTCCCGGTGATCACGGTGCGGGACATGGTGAAGGTCCAGGCCCTGCTGCTCGACCACCTGGGCATCGACCGGCTGTTGTGCGTGATCGGCGGGTCCATGGGCGGCATGCAGGCCCTGGAGTGGGCGGTGCGCTACCCGGACCGGGTCCGGTCGGTGGTGCCGGTGTCGACCACCGGCGCGTCGTCTCCCCTGGGCATCGGGTTCAACAAGATCGGCCGGCGGGCGATCATGGCCGATCCCAACTGGCGCGACGGGGACTACTACGACGGGGAGCCGCCCCGGGACGGCCTGGCGGTCGCGCGGATGATCGGACACCTCACCTTCATGAGCGAGGCGTCCATGCGCCGGAAGTTCGGCCGGCGGATCTCGGGCCGGGAGGGGATCTACGCGTTCACCGCCCAGTACGACGTGGAGCGCTATCTCCACTACAACGGGTACCGGTTCACCGAGCAGTTCGACGCCAACAGCTACCTGTACCTGACCAAGGCCCTGGACACGTTCGACCTGGGGGACGGGTTCGCGGGCGGCATGGACGAGGCGCTGGCGCGGATCCAGGCCCGCATCCGGTTCTTCACGTTCACCTCGGACTGGTTGTACGTGCCCGAGGACACCGACGTCCTGGAAGAGCGGCTCCGGGCGTTGGGCAAGAAAGTGGAACACATCCGGGTGGACAGCGACTACGGCCACGACGCGTTCCTGTTGGAGCACGACCGGTACGCCCAACAGGTGGCCGAGTTCCTGGAGAGCGTCGCAGGAGAGGGGTGAGCCCGGGCGCGTTTGCCCGGCGGTCGCCCGATGTTATACTGCCTGCGGTCCGCTCGGGCGGATCCCGGCCCGGGTTTCCGGCGCCGGTCGACCGTCTCCCTGGAGGACGTTCATGCGCACGCTCGCCGCGATCTTTCTCGCCGCCTCGGTGGTTGCTGCGCCCCTCGCCGCTGCCGCCGGAGACATCGACCCCGAAGCGGCCCGGGCCGTGTTCGAGGACCGGTGTTCCAAGTGCCACTCCCTGGACCGGGCCCTGCGCAAGAACAAGGACCGGGCCGGGTGGGAGAAGACCGTGCTGCGCATGAAGCGGTACGGGTCAGGCATGATCTCGGACGAGGACGTTGCCGCCGTGGTGGAGCACCTCACCCGCGTGCGCGGTCCCAACCCGTAGCCCCGCTCCCGTGACCCCCTCTGGCTCCACCGTCGTCCGGCTGTTGCGCCGGGCCGGCTGGGCCGCGGCCGTGGCCTTTTGGGCGCCGTTGGCGCTGGGGCTCTCCCCCGGCCCGTCCGAACTCTCCCTGCCCGAGGTGGTGGTCCGGGGCATCGACCAGGTCCGCCTCACCGCCCACCGCCGGGGCGTGGTCGCCCTGGAGCCCGCCCGCCTGGTGGAGGCCGCGACACCGGTGGCCCTGCCCCCCGCGCCCCTTCCCAGCCCCGACCTGGTTCCAGCGCCCGAGGTCAAGTCCCCGGGGTGCGCGTACCGGGGGGCAGCCGGCGCAGTGACCCGGGCGTTCCAGGGCGCCGAGGGGTTGTACCGGTCGGCCATGGACAGCCTGGCCCGGGGTGCCCTGGACGAGGCGGCCGGGTACCTGGCCGACCTCCGCCAACGGTTCCCGGGCGATCGCCGGGCCGGAGATGCCGCGTTCTGGCTGGGAGAGATCCGCCGCCGCCAGGGCCGGACCGCCGACGCCCTCGCGTTCTTCCGGCTGGTCCAGGGGCCGCTGGCGGCCGAGGCCGTGTACCGCCGCGCGTGGCTGCTGACCCGGGAGGGGCGTACGGCAGAGGCGCGCCGCGCGTGGCAGGCGGTGGCCGACGAGCTGGCCAACCCCCACCGGCCCGAAGCCCTGTACCGTCTCGGCGTGGCTCGGCTCGAAGCCGGGGAGCCCGGCGCCGCGGCCGACCGGTTCCGGGGGGTCCTGGCCGCGGGGGAGGGCGGCGCAACCGTGTCCGAGGACCTGGACGCTGCGGCCCGGCTCGCCCTGGGCCTGGCCCTGCGGCGGGCCGGGGACCCGGCGGGCGCAGAGACCGCCCTGGTCCGGTTTCTCCTGGACCACCCCGACCACCCCTCCGCGGCCGAGGCCCAGCTCGCCCTGGCGTGGACCCTGCTCGACCAGGGCAAGCCCCGGGAGGCCGCCCGCCGGTTCCAGTGGGTGCTGGACGCCGGGCCGGGCCCAGAGATCGCCACCCGTGCCCGGTTCGGCCTGGTGCGGGCGCGGGCCGACCTGGGGGACGCCGAGGGGGCCCGCCAGGCGTTGGCCGCCCTGGAGGCGGGCAACCCCCTCGGGCCGTGGGTGGGCTGGGCCCGGGCCGAGCTGGGCTGGCTGGCGGTGCGCCAGGGCCGCCCCGCCGACGCCCTGGAGCGGTACCGGTCGGCCCGGGACGCCTGGCTCGGCCCGGGCGAAGACGTGGTGCAGTACATGGAGGCCGAGAGCCTGTACCTGCTCGACCGATACGGAGAGGCTGCGGACGCGTTCGAACGGGTGCCCGAGGACAGCGCCCTGCGCGCCGCAGGCCTGCACCGGGCCGGGGTGTGCGCCCTGCTGGCCGGCGATCCCGGCCGGGCCGAACGCCTGCTCCGGGCGGTGCTCGACCATCACCCCACCTACCGCGACCGCGACAGGGTCCGGGTGTGGCTGGGGGAGGCCCTGGTGCGCCAGGGCCGGCCGGACGCGGCACGGCGGGCGTACGAGGCGGTGCCCGAAGGCAGCCCGGCGGGCGGTGCAGCCCTGTACGGGCTGGCGTGGCTCGCGTTCGAGGCGGGCCGGTGGGACGAGGCCGCGGCCAAGTTCGACCGGTTCTTGAATGCCTATCCCGACGACCCCAACCGGGACGAGGGCCGGCTCACCCTGGCCCGGGCCCACTTCAACCGCCGCGAGTTGCGGGCGGCCCTGGAAGCCCTGGCCAGCCTGGAGCAACAGGCTGCCGACCCCCGGTACCGGTCGGCAGCCCGGTTCCACCGGGGGTGGATGATGGCCCGCTCGGGCCAGGACACGGCGGCCCGGGCCGTGCTGGGGTCCCTGGTGGCCCGGGAGCCGGACGGCCCGTACACCACCCGGGCCCTGAGCACCCTCGGGTGGCTCGACTTCGGCCAGGGGCGGTACGAGGCGGCCCTCGAGCGGTTCGAGGCGGTGGCCGAGCGGGATCCGGATGGGCCCCTGGGCGCCGAGGCCCGCCAGAAAAAGGCGGACGCCCTGTACAACCTGGGCCAGTACGAGGAGGCGCTGGAGGCGTACCGCGCCCTGGGAGCCACGGCCGAGGCGGCCTACGGCGCAGCCCTGTGCCTGGTACAGCTCCAGCGTTACGACGCCCTGGAGGCGGAGGTGGACCGGTTCGTGCGGGACCACCCCGACGATCCCCGGCGGGCAGACCTGCTGCTGGCGCTGGCCCAGGCCCGGGCAGCCCGGGGGGATCCGGCCGGCGCGGCCGAAGCGTACGACCGGGCGGCCCGGGCGGCGGGGGACGACCGCCGGGCTGCCGAGGCCCGTCTCGACGCGGCCCGCAACCGGCTGGCCGCCGGGGCCGTGGACCGGGCCCGGACGGAGCTGGAGGCCCTGGCCGAACGCCCCGACCCGGTGGGCCTGGCTGCCCTGAGTTCCCTGGCCCGGTTGCTGGAGGAACACGGCACCAAAGACGAGGTGCGCGCCACCTGGGATTTGGTGGCCTCCCGGCTGGAAGGCACCGAGCGGGCCCGTGCCCTGCGGGAGGCGGCCCGGTGGGCCCGGGAGGCCGGGGACTGGGACGGCTCCCGGGTGCGCCTGGAGGCGGCCCTGGACGCGGCGCCGGCCGACGCCGAGGCCCTGCGGCAGGCGTTGTGGACCGATCTGGGACAGACCCTGCTCGCGGCGGGCCGGCCCGAGGACGCCCGCCCGGCCCTGGAGCGGGCGGCCAACCTGGGCAAGAGCGCGGCCGGGGCCCGGGCGTCCGTGCTGCTGGGTCGCGCCCTGGAGGCGCTGGGACGATCCGGGGAGGCCCTGGAAACCTACCTGAGGATGGGGTATTTGTATTCGGACGACGACCCGTCCGTGTCCGAGGCCCTGGTGCGCGCCGGAGACCTGGTCGCGGCCCAGGGGGAGGCCGACCGGTCCCGGCCCCTGTACGAGCGTGCGGCTTCCGGCACGGGGCCGTGGGCCGACACGGCACGGGAGCGCCTCGCCGCCCGTTCCACCGAGCCCCCTGTGCCGGTATCCGGCGAGGAACGCTGATCCCGAGGGAGGAACCCGATGTACGAATACCTGGTCAAGGGCGGCGTGCTGATGATCCCGATCGCCGCGTGCTCGGTCGTCGGACTGGCCGTGTTCTTCGAACGCGCATGGACCCTGCGGGCCAGCCGCAACGTGCCGCGGGAGGTGGTCCGCCGGGCCGAGGATCTCGTGCGGCGGGGCCAGATCGAGGAGGCCCTCGCGTTCTGCCGCCGCAGCCGGTCGCCCGTTGCCCGGATCCTGCTCGCAGCCCTGAAGAACGCGGGGCTCGAGCGGGACGCGGTCAAGGAGGCGGTCCAGGAGGTCGGCCGGCGGGAGGCCGCCCACCTGGAGCGGTACGTGGGCGTGCTCGGCACCGTGGCCAACGTGTCCCCCCTGCTCGGGCTGCTCGGCACGGTGTCCGGCATGATCAAGGCGTTTACCGTGATCAGCGTGGAGGGGGTGGGCAACCCGGCCAGCCTGGCCGGCGGGATCAGCGAGGCCCTGATCACCACGGCCGCCGGGCTCACCGTGGCGATCCCCGCGTTCGTGGCGTACCGGTACTTCCTGAGCCGGGTCGACCGGCTCGTCCTGGAGCTGGAGCAGCACGCGATCCACTTCGTGGACCTGGTGAAGCAGCCGCCGGTCCGGGACGAGGCGCGGGCTGCCGGGCAGCGGGCCTGAGATGGAGTTCCGCAAGAAACGGCGCGACGTGGTGGGCCTGGACATCACGCCCCTGGTGGACGTGGTGTTCCTGCTCCTGATCTTCTTCATGTTGTCCACCACCTTCATCGTGTCGCCCGGCATCCGGATCAACCTGCCCAAGGCCCAGGCCGAGGCCGTGAAGCGGGAGAGCCGCGAGGTCCGGATCAAGATCGATGCCCAAGGCAACTACTTTTTCGGCGACCGGCGCGCCAGCGCCGACGACCTGGCCGACCGGTTCCGCCAGGCAGCCCGGGCCAACCGGGACACCCTGGTGGTGATCGAGGCCGACGAGGCCACCGCCCACCGGTTCGTGGTCGAGGTGATGGACCGGGCCAAGACCGCGGGCCTCAACCGTCTGGCCATCGCGACCCGGCCCGGGCGCTGAGGGGCCGTGAACCGGGCGCGCCTGTTTCCCGCCGCCCTGGGGGCTAGCCTGGTGGTCCACGCCGTGCTGCTGCTGGCCGTTCCGGGTACGCGGTGGCGGTTGCCGGTGGGGGGGGAGGAGCTGGTGGCGGTGGAACTGGTGCGGCCCGAGCCGCAACCGGCGCCGCCCCCGGAACCCCCGCCGCCACCGGAGCCGATCAAGCCCCCCGAGCCGAGCCCCGAAACCCCGGTGTCGCCGCCGGACACCGAGACGCTGACCCGGTCCCTGGCCGCGGCAGCGGGCGGGGCGGTGCCGCCGCCAGCCGCGCCGCCGATCCGGCTGCCGGCACGCTCCGCCGCCGAGGACGAGCCCGGCGCGCTCGCCTGGTCCGTGCCGTTGCCTCCGGGACCCGAGCCCGCGCCGGTCCGGCCCAGGACGGGCCTCGACCTGCCCCCGGCCCCCAGCCCGGGGGCAGGCCGCGAGCTGGCCGAGGCGTTGCTGGCCCAGGTGGCGGCCGGCCCCGAGCCCGCACCGGCCGCGCCGGAGCCCCTGCGTCCGCTGGAGATCGAATGGGAGCAGGGCACGGCCCGGGAGGTGGTGCGGGTGCCCCCGCTGCCGAGGGTGAACATCCAGAACGCCGTGGTCGTGCGGATCCGGTTCTGGGTGTCCCCCAGGGGCGAGGTGCTCCGGGCGCTCCCGATCCGGCGGGGAAACCCGGACCTGGACCGGGTCGCCGTGGCGTACGCCAAGGGGTTCCGGTTCAACCCCCTGCCGCCGGGGGACGAGCGGGAGCAGTGGGGCACCCTGACCGTGCGGTTCCGGTTGGAGCCGTAGCCCGGGGGAGGGACACGGGGCGATGACGCGTTCGGAGAAACGGCTGTTCGTGCTCGGGAGCGTGGTGGTGCTGGTGCTGGCCGGCCTCGCCCTGGGCGACCGGGACCAGGGGTTGCCCGAACTCCTCCGGCGCCGGGTGGAGCGCGAGCGGCTGCAGGCCGAGATCCAGCAGCTCCGCCAGCGGCGCGACGAACTGGCGCGCCAGGTACTGGACCTGCGGGAGAATCCCCGGGCCATCGAGCGGCGGGCCAGGGAGGACCTGGGGATGATCCGAAAAGGGGAGACCGTGTTTCTCCTGCCCGAGCGCGATGGCCCGAACCGCTGATCCCTTGCGCCGGGTTCGTCGTTCGGGCCGGCGCGGCGTGGTGATTCTTTTCGCGCGGACGCTGGCGCCCGCGATCTACGGCGCGGCCCTCCTGGCCGGGCTGTTTGCCCCGGCCGAGGGGTGGCACCCGGCCGCCGTGGCGTTGCTGGCCGGGTTCACCGGGTACTTCGCGTGGCTGCTGCGGGCCGAGATCGTCCGGCCCGCGGCGTCGGACCTGTCCCGGGCCGAACTCGGCTTGCTGGGCGTGCTGGCCGGTGCCACCGTGGTCCACGCCGCGGCCGTGCCCGCGGCGTGGGCGTCGGCCTTGTTCGCCACCCTGGTGGTGCTGTTGTCCGCGGCTGTGCCGGCCGGCGGCCTGCTCGCCCTGCCCCCGGCCGCGGTGCTGGTGTGGGCACCGCCCGGCCCGGTGGTCCACTTGGTGCTCCTCGAGGCGGTGGCCATGGCGTCGGCCACCGTGGCGTGGTT